>NZ_JAHHPS010000269.1:0-5756 GCF_024606275.1 Endozoicomonas sp. SESOKO4
GATCAGGTGGTAAATGATGCCGATTATACAGTTATCAGAAGAAGAGATGCTGACGATGCGGTGGTGATGTCCCTGGATCATTTCAACGCTTTAATGGAAACAGTGCATCTACTCAAAAGCCCCGAGAACGCCACGCATCTGGAAAGGTCCATTCAGCAGTTTCGCAAGAGCCAAACTGAGCAACAAGGGTTAACCGATGACTGATGTACAAGCTGGACAAAGGAGGCGAGGGCAGACTACCTGTACTGGCAGAAACAAGACAAGAAAACACTCAAACGTATCAACAAGATGATTGCTGATACGCAACGTAATCCGTTTATGGGCATAGGGAAGCCGGAGCCACTAAAAGAAAACCTTTCCGGCTTCTGGTCTAGCAGAATTGATGACACTAACCGTCTGGTTTATGTGGCTGAAGGCAACACCCTGACTATTATTTCCTGTCGTTATCACTACGATTCCTGATGAGAAAGGGCATAAGTTTTAGCAGGCTTCAGACATATTACAGTTAATCTGCTGAACAACACGAAAACCTTCAAAGCAGGCCTGAAGAGAAAACAAAAGAAAGCCGCTATGAGTACATGCTATCTGGCTGAAGTCTTTGCTGGGGAGGTACTTTCATGATTTTGCCGTGGTTTGGCGCATGATTGTAAATCCTGGTTTTCTTTAGACCTATGTGCCCAAGAAATCGACTGTTTAGTTTTAAAGCTATAGAGCTTCATTCTGAGGGTATTTCACACATTAGCCATAAAAGGAGATGCCATGGCAAGTTCAATAGCTGTTATTTTGTACAGTATTATTGGTAGAAATGCCAAAAGTGCAAATAACTCACTTGCGGCCTATTCAGGGCAGTAGGTAAAGTGGTTCATAGGATGTTGATAATTAATGACTTTTCGATAGGTTGAAAAGTTGGGATATATCTCAAGTGAGTTAATTCTCCCTGATTTAGGTGGATATGCCGCGTGTGAGTGTAATATCTGATAGCACTCGCTTGAGATCTAATAGCTGTTAGGTATCAAAATATGATAAACAATAACAATAAAAACAACCCAATAATCAGTCCGGTAACATAAGCATGGAATTGTTCAGTCTCATAGAAAGCTACCCTCTCGAAACCTTGCTTGGTGTCTTGAGCAGCCTTGCATTGGGCTATCTTCTCAGAATCAGTTTTAGCCAACGGCAGAGACTGAACAGCATCAACCAAACCATTATTTCTGCTTTTACTCCTGAGCTCAACCGGCTCACTGAGAATCAGGATAAGGTTATCGACGTTATGGATGATACTGCTTACAGGAAGCATGAAGCCAGTATACGGGACAATCTTGAACGGTTGCCTTTTATCCAGCGTTATCGCTTGAGAAAGGCTTGGGAACGACTGGCTTATGGTGAAAACAAGGAACAGGGTAAATTTCTTTGCTATGAGCAATACGCTGATTGCTATTCTATTAGCGAAAACAAAAAACTCAGAAACCTTGCTATCCATCGTATAAATTCCATTCTTGAAATTTGTGCATAAACCTAACAAAAGCAGCCAAAGGGACGCTCACTGTGTTCGCCGCCCTTGCTGCCAGCGTTAGCTTCCAGTGCCATTCCAAAGCTCAGGGTATGATCCATAATGTTGTTCAGGTAGAATTATCATGTTGTATTTTACAGAATGGCAGTGGCATTTTAGAGGTGCGATATGGATTTTAGTTCACTAAAAGGAGCATATGACGGTTTTAAGCATGCTAAGGATATTTTTCAGCTTCTTTTGGAGGCCAAAATAGATAGTGAAGCAAAAGAAAAAGTCAATGCAGCCATGCGTGCGCTAACTGAAGCACAAGATAGTCTTTTTAATACCCAGTCAGTTTTGTTTTCACTTCAGGATGAAAATAAAAAGCTTCAGGAAAAAATAGCTGAATACAATGCATGGGATGAGAAATTTAAAGCCTATGAGCTTGTTGAAACTCCAGGAAGAGCAATTGTATATCAGTCACAAAATAGCCCCAAACATTATGCTTGCCCAGCATGTATGGAAGAAAAACGCATATCTATTTTACAAGATAGAAAAGTCGCTTCTGGAGTCTTTGACTGTCCGTATAAGAAATGCTCAGCAACATATGGTATCAACGAATTTCCAATACTGAAAAGTAGCGTCACATTCCAAGAGTAAGTGGTTAAGGCGGAGAAGGAAGCTAACAAATGCTTCCAGTTCGTTCCGGGGCTTCGCCCCTCCACCCGACGCCGCCGACGGCGGCGCGGCTGAAGCAGGCGTTAGCTGCCCGCGAAGCGGGTGGATCACACAAGACAGAATTGAACTTAACCAAGGAAACCTAAAAGAATGCCTAGAGCATCAGAATTTGCATCATATGTTTTTATAAAGAACGATCTGAGTAATCTTGGTTGGAATACTAGAAATCCAAGTCGAAATGCAGAGGGCCAACTATATACGCAACAAGAGTGTTTGGATAATGCTGATATAGCTGAGGGGCTAGGAAGACAAAAGCCTGAGTATGTTGTTAAGGTAAAAGAGGATGCTTTCTGGGTTATAGAAGCCAAGAACACCTTAGATAAAATAGATATTGCCTTCAGAGAGGCTGTTGATTATGCAAAAGATATAAACCAATCTGATGCGGTTAAAGCAAAAATCGTTACCGGCGTTGCCGGTAACGATGATGATGGATACTTGGTTCAAACCGCATATATATCAACTGCTGGCGCAGTTGATATTGTCGAATATAACAGTAAAACAATAACCGGTTTCTTATCGCCTGATCAGGCTAACTATCTAATAGATAATGAAACACACATCCTGAATGAACTGGTTACCGATGAATCAATACTTCTAAATATTGCCGAGCAAATTAACGAAGATCTGCATAAGGCTTCAATTAATAAAGATCTCCGTGCAACGGTAATGTCTTCCGTGTTACTGGCTATGGTATCTGACACTCTGCCAAATTTTAATGCATCTCCAGATGTATTTATTAAAGATATAAATAACAGAGCGGAAGATGTTTTAATTAATCATGCAAAGAGGGAGTTTGCCGAGTACATCGAGCTAAGACTCCCACAAGAAGATGCCGCAAAAGCAAAATATAAAGCTGCTGTTGTAAAAGTTTTCTTCCTTTTAAGAAAAATCAATATTAAAGCAGCGATGGATGGCAGCCATGATTTACTAGGTAAATTCTACGAAGTTTTCTTGAAGTATGGGAATGGTGCAAAAGACATTGGCATAGTTTTGACTCCTAGGCATATAACAGAATTTTCAAGCCATATCCTAAATATCAACTCTAATGATTTGGTCTATGATCCCGCGTGTGGGACAGGTGGCTTCCTTGTAGCGGCATATGATAGGGTGAGATTGAAAGAGCCCGATGACGTTGAAATGTTTAAGAAGCATAAGATATTTGGTATCGAACAACAGGCAAATGTCGCATCGCTTGCAATTGTTAATATGATCTTTAGAGGGGATGGCAAGAACAATATTATCAATGGTGATTGTCTCGCTAAGAATTTAAATAGAAAAATTAGAAATGGAGAGCTTTCGGCAGAATATATCGAAGAGGAAGGAGAAAGAAAGCCAGTAACGAAAGTCCTCATGAATCCACCTTTTGCATTAAAGCGGGATGATGAACAAGAATTTACTTTTATAGATCACGCATTAAGGCAAATGAGTGACAATGGCCTGCTCCTTTCCGTGATTCCGATTTCTGTAATGTATTCCGGCGCAAAAGATCTAGCTTGGCGAAAGAGGCTAATTCAAACTAATAGCGTTGTTTCGGTTATCAGCTTTCCAAATGATCTGTTTTATCCGCAAGCTAGTGTGGAGCCTGTAATTGTTGTGATAAAGAAAGGTGTTAAGCATACAGCAAATACAAAAACACTTTTCGTAAGGATAACGGATGACGGGTTTATCAAACTGAAGAAGCGCAGATTGCCGCATGATAATTCGAACCAGCTAGATTTACTCCAAAATGATATAAAGGCTTTTATCGAAGGTGAGGAAATAAACGAGATACCTGGTGTGATTCAGGCTAAGAATATAGATATTGATTCCAGCACTCTAGAAATCATACCTCAAGAGCATTTAGACAACTCGCAACTGGATTTAGATGAACTCAAGAAGTCTATGGGGTCAATTTACTCTGAATTGGTCTTCCAACAAATTAGAAAAGGGCTAAATTAATGTTGATTTCAGAAATTTTTGAAATGACTCCGGCCAAATCAAAAAGTACAGACGACTATACAAAAGGACCTGTTGCTTTTGTAACCAACACAGAAATGAACAATGGTGTTGTGTCGTATGTCGAGCCCTTCGATGGAGATAAAGTTTTTGAAGGGCCAGCGATATGTATTTCTGGGTTAGGCCATGCAACAGTCCATCTTTCACCTTTTTTGCCTAAGGGGAATGGAGGAGATTCGTGTACAGTTCTTATACCAAAGCAAGAACTTACTAATAATGAACTTCTTTACTACGCATCACTATTTAACACTTTGCATGGATGGCGCTTTTCTTTTGGAAGAAAAACAAGCAAGCGCCGGCTTTCAAGCTTAGAACTATCTCCGTTGCATAACGAGGCACCAATAAACATTGAAGAAGAAACATCTATAAATAACAACCTGATGTTAAAGCTACTCAAAGAAAAAGAAGACGAATTTAGTGCTTAGGAAATGCACAGCTAACAAGGCGCTGCTGCCGGACAAATTTTCCGCTGCGCTCCAAATTTGCCGCAGAGCGCGGCGTTAGCTGCTAAGAGTAAATATGCACATCCCATCAAAATTTAAAGAAGAAAACTTCGATAAATTACATGAGTTTATTCAAGAGTATCCGCTTGGCACTCTGATAGTTTCAGCTGAAAATACTTTGGACGCTGACCATATTCCGTTTTATCTTCAGAAACGAAAGAATGCACAGGTAATACTTCAAAGCCATATTGCAAAAGTAAACCCTTTATGGAAAAAGGTCTCAGACGGTCAGGAGGTACTGCTTATCTTTCATGGACCAAACGCTTATATCAGCCCGAATTTTTATCCATCAAAGAAAGAAACGGGTAAAGTTGTTCCAACGTGGAATTACTCTGTCGTACACGTTAGAGGTCGAATTTTTTTCAGGCATGGAAGTGACTGGATTTTTCAGCTTCTCAAAAATATTTCTGACTTTCATGAACTAAACCAAACCCTTCCTTGGTCAGTTTCAGATGCTCCGTTTGAGTTCACTAAAAAACTGATAAATGCTGTTGTTGGTTTGGAGGTCGTCATCGATGATATAGTCGGTAACTTCAAGTTAAGTCAAAATAAAACAGCAGTAGACTATTCAGGTGTCGTAAACGGTTTGGCGGCCTCAGAAAACAATTCAGATATTTCTGTGTCCAAGCAAATGCAACAATCAGCACGCAGCTAACAAGTGCGTGGTGTCGGCAGCAAGCTGCCTGGGACGCCGCCTGCGGCGGCACCCCACACGCAGGCGTTATGCGTCAAAGATAGAGAGTTAGGTTCTTGGATTTAGAGAATTTATTTGAAGAAGCGGTAGATGAGAATGACTCTGAAAAACTAGAGAAGTTTCTCCAGTTGCTAATGAAAGAATGGGTATATTTCTTTTTACTAGAAACAGGTGGTAGAGATACTCCTGTAAGCACAGATAAAGTTGAGCACATAATTACGACTGGAAAAGACAATCCAATTAATGTCCCAACTATAAACAATGAAGATGGAAGCCATGGTGTAATTTACACAAATATGGAGCTTGCCCTGAATTGTGCAGAATTTAGGTGTAAAGT
>NZ_JAHHPS010000270.1:0-1296 GCF_024606275.1 Endozoicomonas sp. SESOKO4
TGGAAAACCTGCTGCTCTGCCCTGTAGACGTGGAGTTTGCCATCGATCATCAGGGGCGCCTGTTCCTGTTGCAGGTACGTCCTGTCACCCGACTCTCTGGCGGCATGGATTTTGCCATGTCCATACCCGAAGACAGTCTGGCCACTGGCGAGGGGGCCAGCGAAGGCTTTTGCACAGGACCACTCTGGCTGGCTAATAAGCGTGATTCAGGCGCTATGCCAGAGGGAGCCATTGTCGTGGCTCACCACGCTGAAGAGTGGATGCTTGAGCCTGAATGCCTGAATCGGGCAGGGGGGGTTGTCTTTACCGAAGGGGGATTCAATGATCATGTGGCGATCCTCCTGAGACAGAAAAAAATACCCTTAATGCTGGTCGGCGGCGAGTATGCGGCAATGGTCGCACAGAATGGCCAACCGGTCACACTGGCCTGCGCCCGTTTTAAAGATAAGCCCGGTGCCTTCGTTGTTGCCGGTGACATTACCGAAAATCTGGACAGTCACAGAAGCCTGTCCTCTGCTGTTTCTGATGTTTCATCTGTAAAAGCCATCCCGTTACGGGATGATTTGTCTCCCTCTGAAGGCGCATTCAGCCGGGTCACCAGCGGTTTTCAATGGCTCACAGATCAAAATGCCCGCCTGTTGGCATTTTTTGCTCCCGGCTACGGACTGGATTGTTTGGCAAACCCCATAAAGCTGAGCATGTCGCCACAACGATCAAAGTTACTGGCAGAGACCGGGGAGAGCGTAAGCAGGCTCATTCATGGAGCTGAAGCCATGTTGAAGGGTTACCAGAGCTTCTTGCTGCTGGCGGATAACAGTGGTTCATTCCAGCACAAGTCATTGCTGAATGAAGTACCGCAATTGAACAACCGGTTCGGGGCACTGAAAAAGACCATCCAATCACGGGTAGAGGCTGTCGTCCATCCAATGCAAGCCTCTGAAGAAGGGCAGGTATTCCCGTTTCGACAGTGGCTGGCAGAGTGCCATCAGCTTCAATCCAGTCTTCAAGCACTTCATTCCCGGAAGGCTGAGCAGTGCCAAAGTGTCCATGACTTGATTTTTGCCCTGCATCAGCGTTTTGTAGCGGCACTGGCGCCGGTCGCTCTGGCCTCCGGTCAGGGCAGGATATCCAAGGAACGGTACATGACCTATGTTGATTGCACGTCCCCGGGTGAAGAGGCACCGCTGTTGAGGGCGTCCGACAAAGCATCAATGAAAAAGTTAGGGCTTTCAGGGACTGTCGTCAGTATGGATGATGCCTTGATTGTTAACCTGAAGTTAGGAAGTCATGTGGGAC
>NZ_JAHHPS010000271.1:0-1048 GCF_024606275.1 Endozoicomonas sp. SESOKO4
CTTAAATGCGATGTTAGCTCTGCCACTATTTCCCGTGAGTAGGAAGAAGAACGTTCATTCGATATATCGGGGAAATAAAGAGTTCCAGTGATTATGACTTTAGTGTCTCTGCCAATTTTATTGAGTGGTACGCCTTTTATTGTTTTAAGTTCTTTACTTCCCTCTGGAGCAGTTTTAACAACGTCGTACAAAACGCTATTTTTTTCAGTGAGATACAGTTTATAAAGATTAGAAGACTTTGTTAAAGATTGGCCTTTATCGTTCGAGTTATCAGAAAAGTTAAGTATTATTAGTTTGTCGTAGGGTTGTTCGGGCACTATTTGTAAGTCGTCAATATCAGGGTCGTAAGACTTCCTGTTATAGAAGGGGGTGTTTGCCAAGAAGTTATCAGTTAGCTGAATTGAAGGTCTTTCTTTTAAATTTATGTTTATTAATCTTTCAAAAGCTTCGTAACCCAATTGATCGATAATGTGGTCGTCAGTCCCTTTGGTATCATCTGCCAGGGCAGTTAACATCGTTGTAACTTTATCAATGTTATCGCTGGAGACAATGACATTGCTTTCTCGATAAAAATTTTCGATCTTCTCCCTTGTTTTTGATATGAGTTCTTGTTTACTTATTGCTGACTTTCTTAAATTTTCTGCAGTTTCATGAAGGAAACGGGTTTCATCAAGTATCATTTTTAATACTGAATTTCTTGATCTGGATGTCACCATTATTGGTTGGATTGAAGCATCAAGAGATCGAGGAAAAATATTATCCTCAAAATTTACTTTTTTATTTAAGAATAATCTATGACGGTTGCTTCTTTTTAAATTATATTCTTCCAGTTCATGGAATAGATCACCCATACTGGTGTTCTCTATGATATCTTTGATCCGATTAAACTCTTCCTTCGGAAGGATTGTGTCGTATCTATCAAAATAAGGAGCAGGGTCTGTAATCATTCCATCTGAAAACATTTTTTCTAAAAGAGCACGTATCTTGGCTCTGTCGAGCTCCTTTCTATCCTCATTACTTGCTGCTATGGCCTGCTCCTTCTTTGTGC
>NZ_JAHHPS010000272.1:0-20557 GCF_024606275.1 Endozoicomonas sp. SESOKO4
TACATTTGCGTCAGTCTCATGGGTCTGTGGATGAAGGGGTTGTGCTTCTGTCATTACATGATGAGTTTGGTCTGTCGAACTTTCTGCGGAACCCACTGCCCCTTCAGCTGACTCACTACTATCGGGTGCTTGTCGGAGTTTACAAACGCCATGACAGGAATCGACGTAACAATCCAAACCCAAAGTATGCTGGTTTTGTTCAGGGCCTTCATTGTCACCGCCAGAGCCAGACGACAGGGGGCTGGGGACAGAGCCTCTGACATGGCCAGTTGCCCCTGAGGCTTGCTGGTCGGATGATTCTGATGTCGGGGTTTGCTGGTCACTTTGTTGTTGGTTTTGTCCGGGGAGCATCATAGTGGTGATTGCAAACGGCTCATCCTGACTGACCTCCAGTTGACCCCTCGGGTTAAACAGCAGTGAATCGGGGTTCCAGTAACTTTTTAAAAGCCAGCCGGCAGTGACCAACGCTTCTGCAGGTATCCATGAATAAGGTTTGCCCCTCGGAGCCGCGTCCCTGGTGGTCAGGATCAGTTCGTATGCAACCAGCACGTTGGTGGCGTATAGCCATTGCCATGAAATGGACTTAATAAAGGTCATTTTTAGTCCGTAATCGCCATGTTTGTGTGGTTTGTCATCGGGCGGCAAAAAACCTGCATTGCCGTTGGTGTCGGCAAGGTACTTCGGATTGTCCAACAATGAATTCAGGCTGCGCTTAACAGAAAAGCTCTGGGTGGACTCTTTATACTCGACAACAAAACGTCTTGTTAACGATTCTGCCTGACAGATGGCAGACAGAAACAAAAGCGGCAACAGCCGTGTAGCAAAAAGCGATTGTTTCATTATTCGATCCATACGTTACGAATTATGAAGTGAGGAAAGATAGATCAGGCAAGTAGTAATTCAAGAAAATAAGCGTGTTGTGCTGTCAAATTAGACATCACCTTTATAAAAGTCCTTCTGAGCTTTGGTAACTTTTTTCAGATAGTTTCTAGATTCCTGCCTGGGATGCCTGCGGGTGAGCGCCCAATAGGCCTCTTCAGGTTTCATCTGGTTGAGGATTTCCATAGCTCGGGTGCGATTGGAGTGGAAGGTTTTCAAAACATTCCCCGTTCCCCCGTTGTAGGCAGAGATAATGGCGTAGTGCCTCACCAGAGGATCTTTGACATTTTTTAGATAGCGTGTTTCGAGAAGGTGCAGATAAGCGGTGCCTGCATCAATATTGTTAAACGGGTTGAAAAGATATTGCCTGCTGGGTTGTCCATTGCGACGTTTGACCAGCTTGAAGACATCTCTTCCTGCCGTCGAAGGGATAATCTGCATCAGGCCGTAGGCGTTAGCATGACTCACTGCATAGGGATTGAAACTGCTTTCTGTCCTCATGACGGCATAGATAAGGCTTTCCTTGATCTTGTATCTTTGCGACATCTGTCGAACGATGCCGACATATTGATACTGCCTTTTGATCATATGGTCGCCAACCAGATCAAGGTCAACGGAGTAAACCGTACCCTTACTGCTGGCACGAGTGGTTAACTGGTGGTTGATCAGGTAGTCAGCATACTGGCTGGCTCGCCACTCCCAGCGTATGGGGTGCCCCTGATGATCTACAACCTGTCCGTAGAGCATAGGCTCCTCGCCGAGGGGGACTGCTTTGTCGCTGAACAGGTCAACTTCATCAGGGTTGTAAGGCGTCAGCAGGGTGACAATAATAGCCTTTTTCAGATCCTGTCTATCCAATGTTTCAACATGAACCTTACCCTGTTCGAAGTTAACGAATACCCGGGTACGGTAATGGTTGGTGTATTTGACGTATTCCTTCTTACTGGCACTTTTTTCGTCACCCCAGTTAACACGGGCCTCTGTTGTCAGAATTCGAACCAGGGCTTCAAAGGCGATCACATCTTTCTGGACGGATTTGACTGTCTGAACCGCTGAGTAGACGTCAGCGACCGGTCCACCCAACTCACGGACCACAACATCGGTCGCGTAGTTAATGGCGGTATTGCTGGAGCAACTCAAAAGCAGAGGGAGCATCAGGCAGAGGCCAGCCATTCTCTGAATCTTTTTGATGCAGCTAGCGAAAGGTTTTTGATTGTCTGGCATTGAGTGATTCACTTCCCTGTGATGGCGTGTTTATCCCCTGAGTCCCGAAGATGCACTTTTGTTCTGGATCATTTCGATCTTATAGCCATCGGGATCTTCTACAAAGGCAATCTCTGTTGTGCCACCCTTGACCGGGCCCGGCTCACGGGTAATCTTTCCGCCGTTGGCACGGATGGCGTCACAGGTTGCATAGATATCATCAAAGCCGATAGCTATATGACCAAAACCTGTGCCAGGGTCATACTCGCTCGTGCCCCAGTTATAGGTCAGTTCAATGACGGCCTGTTCTGATTCATCGGCATAGCCAACAAAAGCCAGAGTATATTCGTATTGCTCGTTATCGTGCTTGCGAAGCAGCTTCATACCCAGTATATCGGTATAGAAAGCAATGGAACGATCAAGATCGCCCACTCGAAGCATTGTATGGAGAAGTCTCACAGAAAGCTCCTGATATTCAGAGGGTGAAAGAGTGTTGAAACAGGAAGTGCCATCTTATCGGAATCCATTAGCTGCCGGAAAGCATAACCCGTCAGCCCAATAGATATCATGAACGGAGATTAGTTCAGCCCCCCAATCGATCTATTTTTTTGGAGTGGGAGTGAGGCCCTTAATCGCTTTGCCATCCAGCTCACCGCCTTTGAACTGAATCAGATAGTCTGAACCCTTTTCTTTTTGATGGAGTTGCACCAGAACATAGTCCCAGTCTTTTGCAAACCAGATCCAGGTTTCGCGGTCGTTATCTTCACGGACCACTTTTACGCGGGTGGTGTTGAGTGGCCCGGCAGGGGTACTCAGTACTTCATCGGCTTCGATCACAAACCGCCTTTCGTAGACTTCATCATCGTCAACAATCGGGTAGGTCAGCTCTTTTTTTCCTGCCTTCAAGTCCAGCCGAAGTTGAAGCTGGTATGAAAGAGGATCCTGAGCGCCAGATTTAAATGGGATCTTCGATTGTTTGTCAGCTTGCTGCCAGGAGGCTTCCATAGATTTCCAGTCAAAGCGGGCTGTTTTAGCTGGTTTGCTGCCTATCCCCTTGCGCTCGTATTGGTAATCCCGGGGAAGTGCCTGACCCTTCTGTAAATTGAACCGACTGGTTTCATCCAGACTGATGGAGGCGACGATGACCGATGCACTGGCGCCAAAATTCAGTACCCACTGGTCGCCCTCTTTTTTCAGACTGCGAGTGCCCGAGCCACTGATACCGGAAACTTCCGCTTTATACTCCGCTGTGAATGGCTTTAATGAAACTTCTATGGGTTTTGCAAGGGAAGAGGAGCTGGCGATCAGAAGGCCAGAAACCATCAGGGCAGGGACGCTCTTGAAAAGGATCATTAGGATAATTCCTTTTTAGGTGAAAACCTCCCATGGGTAACAGGGAGACTTTCACAGCTTATCGCCATTCATCAATGAAACCGTTTTTAATGTCCGAAAAAACACGAAAGTCTAAAACGGAGTTATTCTGCTGAGACGATACTTTTTTCAGATATGCGATATCCTCGGGGGCCAAGCGGCTTATTGTCAAGTGATATGACATCGTCTTTTGTCATTATTCGGCCAGAAACAATCCAGTCTATAGCTTTGGGATAAAGGTGATGCTCCATGACCTTAACTCTCTGTTCAAGTGTTTTCGCTGTATCGGCAGATGTGATATTCAGCGTCGCCTGCATAACAACAGAGCCACTGTCCAGCTCTTCGGTGACATAGTGAACCGATGTTCCATGTTCTTTATCATTGGCATCCAGTGCTGACTGGTAGGTGTTCAAACCTTTATGTTTGGGGAGCAGGGACGGGTGTATATTGATCAGTCTTCCCTGGTAGTGTTTGACAAAAGTACTACTGAGTATGCGCATATAGCCTGCCAGTACCACCAGATCCGGTTTAAACTCATCAATACGTTCCATTAGGCCAAGATCAAACGATTCCCGGCTGGGGTAGCGTTTGTGGTCGAGACTACAGGTGTCAACCCCTGCTTTCCGGGCCCTCTCCAGACCATAGGCTTCAGGACGGTTACTGAGTACTCCAGCCACCTTGTAGCTGTATTGATTCTGCTGGTCGAGAATGGCCTGTAAAGTGGTGCCACTGCCCGATAGTAATACGACGATTCGATGGTTATTCGTCATTTCCGCTCTCAAGATTTTTCTCTGCAATGGAGAAAGGCCTGAACAATGCTCAGAGAGTGTCGGGCAAGCCTTTCTTTCTCTTAACGGTAAACGACTTTGTCGCCGGAGCCCGATTCCATATGACCGATGATAAAGGCCTCCTCGCCCAGTTCATTCAGTCTGGCAACGGCCTGTTCAGCCTGCTCTTTGGGAACGCAGATCACCATGCCAACACCGCAGTTGAAAGTCAGATACATTTCTGACTGGGCAATGTTGCCAGCTTGCTGCAGATGTTTGAACACTTCCGGAATTTCCCAGCTTTCGGTGTTGATGACGGCGGCACAACCTTCAGGAATAACTCTTGGCAGGTTTTCAGTCAGACCTCCACCGGTAATGTGTGCCATGGCGTGGACTGGCATTTCTTTCTGAAGCTGCAGCAGGGGTTTGACGTAGATTCGGGTTGGAGCCATCAGGGCTTCAGCCATTGGTTTACCGTCTACCTGAGTGCTCAGGTCTGCCTGGCTGACTTCCAGAACCTTGCGGATCAGGGAGTAACCGTTGGAATGGGGGCCGCTGGACTTGAGGCCAATCAGTACATCGCCGGTGGCGACTTTGCTGCCATCAATGATGTTGGACTTTTCAACGACACCTGTACAGAAGCCTGCCAGGTCATAGTCTTCGCCCTGATACATACCGGGCATTTCTGCGGTTTCACCACCAATCAGGGCGCAGCCAGCCTGCTCACAGCCTGCACCAATACCGGTAACGACCTGCTCAGCAACGTCAATATTGAGTTTTCCGGTTGCATAGTAATCAAGGAAAAACAGAGGCTCGGCACCAGACACCAGCAGATCATTGACACACATGGCCACCAGATCAATACCAATGGTATCGTGCTTGCCCAGTTCCATAGCCAGTCTTAGTTTGGTGCCTACACCGTCAGTGCCGGAAACCAGAACCGGCTCTTTGTAACCCGAAGGTATCTGGCACAGGGCACCAAAGCCTCCCAGGCCACCCATTACTTCGGGGCGCGAAGTGGCTTTGGCTACATGCTTGATACGATCAACCAGGGCGTTGCCTGCCTGAATGTCAACACCTGCGTCTTTGTAGCTCAGGGAAGAAGCTGGCGAATTTGTATCGCGGTTGCTTTTGCTCATCGGAGATGTATCCGCACCATGGAATCGAAAGTGGATTGATCAGAGCGCGCATTCTAACGTAACCCGGAAAAATCATAAAGCTGCCCGCCGGTGTTCGGATTCTTCGATAAGCCTCTTACTGTCGGCTAAAGATTTTCTACAAAACCAGAAAGTTATGGCAGAATGAGAGGATACTGGGCTCCGGACGTTTCGTCGTCTGGGTAATTAGTACTCTTTACAAAGATAAGCAGTCATGTCAGAAGTCGCTGACATTTCATGAACCTTTCTGTCACTGAATTGATCCTGGTGGCAGTTTGTTCAGGAAGAGTGCCTGTTTTTGATTCCGGACATTATGTATAAAACATGCAAGCTGGAACGGTTGTTCCCTCTTTCCTGGCTGATATTCACCCTTGTGTTGGCCCTGTTTTCTTCTCAGCTGTTTGCTGCACAAATGAGCGGACTTTATCGCGTTGGCATACCTGTCAGCAGTCAGGGTAGTGAGGAAAGGGAAGCAGGCATTAAACGAGCTCTGTCTGAGGTACTGGTTAAAGTAACCGGACAACGCAGCACCCTCAATAATAAGGGGGTGGTACAGTCACTCAGAAATGCCTCTGCGCTGGTTCAGAGTTTTAGCTATGAACGCCTTGATACTGTGTCAGGAGAGCAGCTTCTTCTTCAGGTGAGTTTTGATGAAGCGGCCGTTAATCGTCTGTTGCGGCAAAATGGTCTGGGGATCTGGGGCTCCAGCAGACCGGATACCATTGTCTGGTTAGCCATTGAAAGGCAGGGGGAAAGGCAAATTCTGAAAGAGGTACCAGACTCTCCGTTGGTGAGCGACCTCGAACGTGTTATGGCTGCTCGCTCATTGCCTTTGACTATCCCTCTGATGGATTTTGAAGACAGTGCCACTATTTCTGATGTAGATGTATGGGGACTGTTTTCGGGGAAGTTGGTTCAGGCATCAGCAAGGTATGGCTCTGAGGCCATATTGGGGGGGGGGCGCCTGAGCGAAATTCGTGGACGGTATAATGGTCGCATGGTTCTTATCTTCAGAAATCAGCAATTTGATGCCACAGTTACAGACCTGTCAGCAGAAGGATTGGCTTTGGCGATTGCTGATCTTATTGGTAATTCCCTTTCCCGGCACTACGCAGTCCTCTCTGGTGGCAGCAGTGTTAATCCGATGCTGGAAGTGGAGGGTATTGCCAGCACACAAGACTATGCAGGGCTAATTAAATACCTCAAAGGTTTGACGGCAGTGAGGGATGTGATGGCAGTTAAAGTCGGCGGCAACAAAATTCAGTTGGAATTGTTAATTGATGGCACACTGAGCCAATTATCGGATGCTATTGCCCTGGGGCGGAAGATGAGAGCGATGGGTGCTGATGAGGCCAACAAGACCTTGAAATACCGTTGGCTGGGAGGCTGAAGGCAAGTCAGACATCAAATTCCGAAGTGCGTTTTTTTTTATTTCCTGCAAGACGAGTTGCAACAGAAGGAAAACAATGACCAGACAGCAACAATGGATGCTAGCAGGCATCGTATTCGTAGGTGTAGTGCTGATTAATTTTGTCGGGGCTGTCATGACGCCTTTTGCGATCAGTGCTGTGCTTGCTTATCTGGGCGATCCGCTGGTTGATCGACTGGAAAGACTCAAGCTCTCCCGGTCACTTTCGGTGACACTGGTTTTTCTGGTGATTTTTACTTTTCTGGTACTGATGTTGCTCATTCTGATACCGGCATTATTCCAGCAGGTCAAAACCCTGATGCAGTTGCTTCCGGCCTGGGAGGAGTGGGTTCGATTCAATGTCATTCCAAAGCTGGTTGAATACACTGACTTTGATCCTGAGTGGTTTGATATCAGCCAGCTGGTCAAGACCATGGCAGGGGAGTGGCAAAAAGCCGGTGGGCTTCTGGCCGGGCTTGGACGTTCGGTGACCAGCTCGGGTCTGGCAGTCATAGGTTTTCTCGTGAATCTGTTCCTGATACCAGTTGTGACTTTTTACCTATTGCGCGACTGGGATCATATGATGGAGCACATCCGTCTGATGCTGCCTGTTAACCTTGAACCTATTGTTGTTGAACTCGCCAGTGAGTGCGATGAGGTGCTGGGGGCTTTTCTCAAAGGCCAGCTTATGGTCATGCTGGCCCTGGGATTGATCTATGGCGTGGGGCTCTGGGCGATAGGCTTGCAGTTTGCGTTGTTGATCGGGTTGCTGGCGGGGCTGGTCAGTATTATTCCATATATGGGGTTTGTGGTCGGTTTCACTACGGCCATTGTTGTCGCTCTTTTTCAGTTTGACGGCTACTTGCCGTTTGTTTGGGTGGTCGGTGTGTTTGCCCTGGGACAGGCTTTGGAGGGGTGGGTGTTGACACCTTATCTGGTAGGTGACCGGATTGGTCTGCATCCGGTGGCTGTTATCTTTGCGCTGATGGCGGGTGGGCAGATTATGGGCTTCGTCGGGATGCTAATAGCACTGCCATTAGCAGCCATTATTATGGTACTCTTGCGTCATCTGCATCGAAATTATAAGGCGAGCCACTTATATAATGCTGGTGAGCCGGGGGAATAAGGTGTTTTATGCCTTCAGCGAACAAAAATCCATTTTGCCTTGCCAATCAAACAGGGATGAGTGGAATGGTTTTGTTGCAGCTGTCTCTTGCAGATTCCATTAACTCACTGAAGCTGGTGATTTTTGATAAAAATGCCGCGACAGAGAGTTCAGAATGTCTATCCATTGTTAGGGTTGAGCGGCATTTCCCGCTCAAGGCTGTTAAATGTCGTATGTGAGCCAGCCTGTGCAATTACCGCTCAGTGTTCAGATCAGGGATGATGCCACCTTTGAAAACTTTTTCAGCGGAGATAATGCTGCGCTGGTCAATATGTTGGATATGGATCATGAGGTCAGTGGGGTAGAATCAGAACAGTTTATCTATCTCTATGGAGCCCCCGGTGTTGGTTGCAGTCATCTTCTTCAGGCTGCCTGCCATCAGGTAGATAGCCGAAAAGGTCGAAGCATCTATCTACCTATGCAGGAGCTTGTTCATTATCCTTCCAAACTGCTGGAAGGTATGGAAAGACTTCAACTGGTGTGTATAGATGATGTTAATTGTGTAGCAGGCATTCCAGAGTGGGAAGAAGGGCTTTTTGATCTGTTTAATCGTCTCAGGGATTCCCGGACTCGCTTGCTGGTGGCAGCAGGTTGTCCACCTAAAAGACTTTCTATCCAACTGCCGGATCTGGTCTCAAGGCTAAGCTGGGGGGTGGTGTTTCAGGTTCAGCCTCTCAGTGACAGGGACAAGGTGTCGGCATTGCAGCTTCGGGCTCATTTGCGTGGGCTGGATATGAATGAAGATGTGGCTCGGTATATCATATATCGCAGTAACAGGGATATGGGGCATTTATTTAAGATGCTGCAGAAGCTGGACAGTGCTTCACTGAGAGCTAAAAGGAAGTTGACCATACCCTTTGTCAAACAAGTTATGAACTGGTAATCAAGAGAAGTAGTATGCAAACCCAGAAACCGGCTGCCCGGTTTGTGTTCTTAGTTGTTGTTCTGGCCATTCTGCTGTTTCTGATTTCAGTGATGTTGATGGTTCCTGGTCGGTATACTGACCAGCTGCTTCAGCAAATAGAAAATCAAACAGGGGTTGAAGTCCTTCCTGTTGAAAAAGAATACGCCTTCTTATCCGGTAAATTCCTGCTTACCAAGCCGGAGCTCAGGATCTCTCCCGGAATTACTCTTAAATCAGAATCTATTGCTGTCAATGTCGCCTGGACCTCTTTGTGGAAAAAAACTATTGAGCTGGATCGAATTGATTTTAAAAAGCCCGGAATCTTTCTTGATCTGGCAATCATCGGCCAGAAACCTCCTATGCCCAATCTTTATCAATTTCTCAGGGAAGCTGGGCAGTTTGTCTTTGAAGATGGGTCGATGAGGGTGGTGAACTCGGAGCAAACTGGTTCCAGTAAAGTAGTCAGTATTGATTTCAGTAAAATGGAGCTGAAAACCCATCGGCCTGATCAGATTGATATTGAAGTAGTCAAGGATTCAAGACACATTAACTGGTCGCTGGGCGGTATTATTGATTTAAAGAAACTGGCAATGTCTGGTCAGTTATCCATTGATGAGCTCCCACTGGCTGATGTCTTCAGTCAGAAATTTCTTAAATGTTCAAATTGCTCGCTGAAAGGCTCTCTTTCAACAGACCTCTCTGTTGAGTGGTCTATGGATCAGGGGGTGGAGCTGACTGGAACGGCGAAAGTGCTGGATGGTGAGTATCAGGATCTGGGTTCAGGTCTTAATCTGGACTGGAAAGAGTTATTTGCGGAGGGCTTTCGGTTCAGAAGTCGAAAAGCTTTTGTCGAAGACCTTTCATTCAGGGGTGGTTTGCTGACTGTCGATGGCAGTCCCCTGGAACAAATAGCAAGGACTGTCCTTCGTCCTTTATCAGCTGATGGTTATTTACCGGTTAAGGGTGGTTCTTTACCGGTTAGGGGCTCTTTATCTGCTAAGGGCTCTTTGCCTATAGCCGTCAAGCGTATCGAATTCAATGGTGCTGTTCAGTCTTCTCAAAAAAAGAATCCTGAGCTATTCAGCAACAGCAGGGTTGAACTGGAAGTGTTAAGTCCAGAGCAATACACCTTTCAGCTCAGCGGGCACTGGCTTGAAAGGGTGCCTGTCTCTCTGGAAGGCCGTGTCAACTTGAGTAATGCAGTGGCCCCCAGCCTGAACCTTTCTGCCAGAGATGTGGATTTGTCTTTACTGCCCGTTTCAGATCGGTCTGTTGCCGGATACGATCTGGCCGGAAGTCGTGTAAACCTTAATCTTGCTTCCTCTGTGGGAGGTGGCAGCAGGGGCAAGCTGATTTTTTCAAAGCTTGAAGCCAGACCAGTCAATCCGGAGCTTGATATCAATCTTGTGAAAGCTTTGATGGCAAATCCTCAGTCCATCATTGCCATAGATATTAAAGCCCGCTATGGTCAGTCGCCTCTGGTTGCGGCAGGAATAGCAATACACCAGACTTGGGAGAGAGTGCTTGAGCAGCCCTTACAGTATCTTTCCCATCAGGCAGGTATTACGCCAATGTTGTCCACTGAAATACAGATGCCGGCGGGTAAGGCTTTGTTGACAGAGAACGACAAAACACAATTAAAAGGTTGGAGTCGGGTACTCAGGATAAGACCTGAACTTAACCTTTCTCTAAAAGCGATGGCCAGCAAGGATCGAGATTGGCCAACTCTCTCCAGAGCAGAGCTTGAATCCGATCTGGTTGAACTCTATTCGGCGATCCATCAAACGAAGCCCGGAGAAGTAAAAGAGATTCCAGTAGACATCAGAGGGCATTTGATTGAGCAAATGTATCTTAGGGCTCATAATCGCAGATTACCCGAAGTGGGTGATGTCAGCCAGGATGAGCGTATTAAAGAAGCGGAGCAATGGCTGTTGGTAAACTGGCCTGCGAATCAGGAAAAAATGGATAAGCTGGCCAGTGATCGTCTTAATCTGGTGAGCGAATTTCTCCGCAATGAAGGTGTTAGCGAGAAACGCATTATTAGCAGCCCACCCTCAACGGTGAAACAGGCTGGTTCAGCTGTTGAAGTGCAGCTGGTCAATTAAAGTCGGTTGACGACAAAAAGCTCTTGCCCATGCAGGAGCTTTTTTTTGAGAGGGAAAGGGTTGGTTTATTCTGGAAGGGTTCAGTCAGCGGGACGGGTTGTTTAATTGTCCTTGCCAACGGGTAAACAACATGGCAGATACAAACAGTGCACTGCTGAATAAGGTAATCAGCCAACCATGAATGGAGTCTGTGATAAACCAGGCATCAAGCACACCGCTGATGAAGTAAAAGCAGAGAATGAAGCATAACCAGGCCGATGCTCTTGGCTTTCGCCTGATCAGCCCGTAAGCAGGCAGCAACAGCGGAATAATGGTGAATGACGCAATCATCCATATTGAGTTTTGGGGTGGGTGCAGCCAAAGCACTTTCGCAATCTGCGAAGCTAGCAGGCAGAAGTATAGTACCAGACTCAACCGGTAGCTGAGATTGGCTTTTTGAGTCAGTTCCACGATTAAAGTATCTCCAGAACAGATTCCGGTGGGCGACCGACACGGGCCTGACCGTTGCTAAGGACGATGGGCCTTTCAATCATTTTTGGATAGGTTACCATTTTTGCAATTTGCTGCTGCTCTGAGAGATCCTGACCTCTGATATGATCTTTATATTCCTGCTCGCCTCTGCGCATCAGTTCTTCGGGGCTTTTACCGAGTTTTTTCAGAATGTCGTTTAAAGCGGCTTCGCTGGGTGGGGTTTCCAGGTAAAGCACTATATCAGGGTTAATACCTTTTTCCTCAATCAGGGTAAGAGTCTCTCTGGACTTTGAACAACGCGGGTTATGGTAAATTGTAACGCTCATATTGCTTTCTCTTGACTTGTCTTATCGTAAAGGGCAGCTGTCGACAGACCGGGAGCCTGAAGTCATACTGCGAGTATTATTTCTGTGACGGGAAGATTATCGTTGAATGGGTTTAGGTGCAATTGAAGCCATGTACTGATAATCACCGTACTCATGTTTGAGTGTGCGTTCATCATTCGCTGCTGGACACAGATCTAACAATAAACTTCCTTCAACAAGTGGGTATGATCATGCACAAGCTTAAACGGTTGCTGGTTGTGATAGCTGCAGTTGCAGTGGCTGGCTGCTCCAACCAGAGGCTTGACTGGGACTATAACAATACTCCTGCTGCCACCCGGTTGATGAAAGACTGGAAAACCTACGCGTGGCTGAACAAGGCAGGTGAAAACAATGAGGTTGAGGGGTATCACATTGATGGTTTGACGGATATGCGAATTCGGGCCGCTATTAACCGTGATCTTCAGGCCAGAGGGTATCGAGAGGTGAGCAAAGATGGTTATCCTGATTTTCTGGTAAATTATCTAACCACAACCCGCACACGCAGGGAACTGAATCAAATGACGACCTCCATGGGTTATGGTCCGGGTTTCCGGGGTATGGGCTTTACTACAGAAACCCGGGTGAGAGACTATCAGGAAGGTTCGCTCATTATCGATTTTGTGAATCCGGAAAACCATCAGCTGCAATGGCGTGGACGTTCGACTTCCAGAGTGATTCACGGTGCCACCCCCGAACAGCGGAGCGAAAAGATCAATACTGCGGTGGAGGCTATACTGAATGGCTTTCCTCCCGGGCACAAGAACTGATACGCTTCTCTGAGCTTGAGTCTGGCTGAAACTCTCTGGTCAGGCTCTTTTCAATATCAGGGATTCGTTATGTCAGGTTCGCTTCTTTCCAGTTCTTCACAGGCTCAACGTGTTCAGTGGCTTCGTGTCTATCTCCTGTCTGTCTCTGATACTTTCTTCAAGCACCGTTGCCTGAATAATGCCGCAGCACTGACTTATACGACACTTTTTGCTGTAGTGCCGATGATGACGGTTACCTACAGCATGTTATCGGCTATTCCTTCTTTCCAGGGGGTAGGCGAGATGGTGCAGAGTTTTATATTCAGTCACTTTGTTCCGACAGCGGGCGAGGTAATCCAATCATACCTTTCCAGTTTTTCTCAACAGGCACGAAAGTTGACCGGAGTGGGTGTTGCTTTTCTGGTGGTCACAGCATTCATGATGCTAAGGACCATTGATGGTGCCATTAATCAGATCTGGCAGGTGGACAGGGTTCGACGGGGCATTACCGGCTTTCTGCTCTACTGGGCGATTCTCAGCATGGGACCTTTCCTGATTGGTGTTGGTTTTGTGCTGACATCATATCTGGCATCTCTGAAGCTCATAGCTGATACCACTGCCTTTCTTGGGGTTGATCAGTGGCTGTTGCGATTGACTCCCATCCTGCTGAGCAGCATTGTTTTTACTTTGCTCTACATGGCTGTACCCAATCGGCGTGTGCCCTTTCGTCACGCTTTTACAGGAGCTCTGGTCGTGGCTATTCTTCTTGAGCTGGCAAAGAGTGGTTTTGCTCTGTTTATTACTCTGTCACCGTCGTATCAATTAATCTACGGTGCTTTTGCGGCTGTTCCCGTGTTCCTGTTATGGATTTATTTAAGTTGGATACTGGTTCTCTTTGGTGCGGTACTGGTCAGGAGTTTTGCTTTATCCAATCAAACCCGTAATGAATCACTTCCACCCTTGCTGGGGGTTTTGGTGGTTCTAAATGGATTTAATGAGCAGTTTCAGAAAGGGTTGAGTTTCAAGTTGAGGCAGCTACATCAGAGGGGGTGGAATCTTTCACTTGAGGATTGGGAGCTTTACACCAGTTACCTGCTGGAGCAGGGCGTTATCAGTAAAAATGATCTGGGTGAAATGATACTGGCCAGGGATCTTAGGCACCTTGAACTCAATACTATGTGTCAACGACTTCCCTGGTCTTTCCCATCGGATCAGCAGCTGGAGTCTGTTGAGACTCTGAACAAGCCCGAATGGTATGGTCAACTGGTGGATCGACTGAAACAGTTGAATGAAAAGCAGAGAGCTGTACTCGATTGTCATCTTGATGACCTCTTTATCGAATGTTGAAAATAATGAACCTGGCAGCCTGTCGGACTTAAGCGTCCGTAGCGAGGATTGCAATAAATGTAATCGGTTATAGCCGCTCGCCAGAATCACAGGAATCAGGGCAGACCCCGGAGAGAGCGGTAACGGCCTGATGATCTGAATCGTCTGTTCAGTTTCAAAACCGGTCTGTTTTTCAGGCCGGTTTTCTTATATTTGGAAAACAAAGTAGCAGGTTTGTTAGCTTCATGCTGGAAAGCTCAAATCCGGGGGGCTTCCGGACGACTTTATGAGGCATTCCAGCTAGAATCAAAACAAACTCATTATTGGATCTGATGGCAATGCGACTATTTTTTTTTCGACTCTTCCCGCTGCTACTGGTCAGTCTCTTTCTGTCAGCCTGTACTAAGCCGGATTTGACCGATACCCAGGGAAAAGGTGTTTTTCTCAAGGCTGACAAAGCTCAGTGGACCGTTATAAACATCTGGGCCCATTGGTGTGGTCCCTGTCGTGAAGAGGTTCCGGAGCTGAACGCTTTGGCCAGGGAAGGACAAATTCGGGTTCTCGGGTATGATTTCGATAACAGTCAGGGAGAAGAGCTGGTAAAAAAAGCTAAAAATATGGGCATACAGTTTCCTGTTCTTACCCAGAGTCCGCTGGCGCTGCTGGAGACCAAAACCCCTCAGGTATTGCCTGCGACAATGATTTTGAATCCACAGGGAAAGCTGATAGAAGTACTATATGGACCTGAGACGAAGGATAGCCTGAAAAAGAAAATTCGGGCATTGATGAATAAGGTTAATGCAAATGGCTAATGAATGCAGACGCGCACTGATTGAAGGAAGAGTGCAGGGCGTTTGGTATCGTGGCTCCACCCAGCAGGAAGCCAGAAAACTGGGTGTCACCGGCTGGGCAAAAAATCTGCCAGATGGAAGGGTTGAAGTTTTAATGTGTGGTGAACAGAAGGAGCTCGACGAGCTGGTGGCCTGGCTGCATAAAGGTCCTCCTATGGCTCGGGTTACTGATGTCAGTGTTTCCAGTGAGCCTGAACAGTTGTTCTACGACTTTACAACCGGTTAATCAAGTGATGGCATGGCCGGAGCAACGGGTTCAGTCTCAGTCATTTCTCCAGTGGCGATCCCAGTTCTTGTACACTCGCTCAGGATACCAGGTTTTACCGAGGCTGCCATTGTAACGGGCCAGTGCCCGGGTCAGGTTGCCTTTTTCCTTTTCCAGATAATAACTGAGAATATGGCTACCGTATTTCAGATTAGTCTCTACGTCGGTCAGGTTATCCTGTGGGCGACCAATGACGTTTTTCCAGAATGGCATAACCTGCATCAGGCCCTGGGCTCCGGCAGAAGAAACAGCAAACCGGTCAAAAGAGGATTCTGTCTGTATTAATGCCAGCACCAGTTCGGGGGAGAGCTTTGCCGCAGTGGCCTTCTTGTGAATTTTTTTGAGTAGCTCCAGTCGCTGTCGCTGACTCTGTTGCTTCATAAATGGCTTTAGCCGGCTGGACATATCGACCAGCCAGACTTCTGCCTCGAAACGATCGGAAAAGCTCTCGGTGGTGCTGAGTGCTTCTTCCAGATAGATTCTCAGGCCTTCATCCACTTTCTGTTGACTCAAGCCGATTGCAGGAGTCAGCAGAAGTGTGAGGATGAAACCCGTGATCAGGTTGTTTTTATTATAAAACGACGGCCGTTTGATAATCGGTTCAGGCCAGGCGTTCCTTAAGAAAGTCTGAAATTTCACTGAGTGCCAAGTCTTCGCGATCCGCTGTCCTGCGGTATTTGTATTCTACCTGACCGTTCGCCAGCCCTCTATCACTCAGGACTACCCGGTGTGGAATGCCGATCAGTTCCATGTCGGCAAACTTGACGCCGGGACTGGCCTTTCGATCATCCAGAAGGACATCGTAGCCTGCTTCAGTCAGTTCCTTGTAGAGGTTTTCGGCGGCTTCACGGACGGCTTCAGACTTCTCAATCTTCAGGCCAACAATGGCGATCTGGAAAGGCGCAATGCTTTCGGGCCAGATGATTCCGCGATCATCATGATTTTGTTCAATGGCGGCAGCGACGACACGGGAAACCCCCAGACCATAGCAACCCATCGCCATAGTCACGGCTTTTCCGTTTTCATCCAGTACGGTAGCATTCATGGACTCGGAGTATTTGGTGCCCAGTTGAAAAATATGGCCAACTTCGATACCACGTTTGATTTCCAGAGTGCCCTTACCGCACGGGCTCGGATCACCTTCTACAATGTTTCTCAAATCGGCGATGCAGTCGAAAGAGGCGTCTCTTTCCCAATTGATCCCAAAATGATGTTTGCCATCCAGGTTGGCTCCTGCACCGAAGTCAGACATGACCGCAACCGTGCGATCAACAATGCAGGGGATTTTGATGCCAACCGGGCCCAGTGAGCCGGGTCCGGCGCCCATGATGGGTTTGATCTCTTCTTCTGTTGCAAAGCGCAAAGGTGCTGCAACTTCAGACAGTTTTTCTGCTTTGATTTCATTCAGCTCGTGATCACCGCGAACTATCAGGGCAACGAAGTCTGCTTCCGCTTCTTCGTCTGCCGCGACAATCAGAGTCTTGACCGTTTTCTCTATAGGGAGGTTGAACTGCTCAACCAGGTCAGCGATAGTCTTTGCTGCGGGGGTGTCGACCAGACGCATGTCCTCGGAAGGAACTGCTCTTTCGTGGGCAGGTGCCAAGGCCTCTGCTTTTTCAATGTTGGCCGCGTAGTCACTCTGGTCGCTAAAAACGATGGCGTCTTCACCGGATTCGGCCAGTACATGAATTTCGTGTGAGGCACTGCCTCCGATGGAGCCTGTATCCGCTTCCACGGCTCTGAAATTGAGGCCCAGACGGGTAAAGATGCGGTTATAGGTGTCGTGCATATTTGCGTATTCACGACCAAGGCATTGGTGATTGGTATGGAATGAATAGGCGTCCTTCATAATGAACTCTCTACCACGCATCAGGCCAAAGCGGGGGCGGATTTCATCACGGAATTTGGTTTGGATCTGGTACAAATTTACAGGCAGCTGTTTGTAGCTGCTGAGGGTGTCACGAACCATATCGGTGATGACTTCTTCATGAGTAGGACCGATTACGAAGTCTCGCTGATGGCGGTCTTTAAATCTGAGCAGCTCAGGACCAAACTGATCCCAACGGCCGGTTTCCTGCCAGAGTTCAGCCGGTTGTACGGCAGGTAGCAAGACTTCCTGTGCGCCAGAGCGGTTCATCTCTTCACGAACAATGTTCTCGACCTTCTGGAGAACGCGCAGACCCATGGGCATCCAGCTGTAGAGTCCGGATGCCAGTTTACGGATCATACCTGCTCGCAGCATCAGCTGGTGACTGACGACGACGGCATCAGAAGGTGTTTCCTTGAGGGTAGAGATCAAGGATTGACTAGTACGCATGTGCTCAGTTATCCGATTATCAAAACGCAAAGGCCGCATTTTACTACGGTTGTCCAGAGACGTCATGACGTTGAGCGAATCACAGTCGAATTTCACCAACAGGTTGGTTATAGTGCTGCGAATTATTACTGGCAACTCGGCTAAACCGGAGTAAATTATGAGCGAATTTCAGCTGGATAACAGACTGGAGGAAGACTGCTTTGTCATGGGGGATCTCCCCCTTTGCCGAGTTTTGCTGATGAATGACAATCAGTATCCCTGGCTTATTTTGGTGCCCAGAGTGGCAGGGGTTCACGAAGTCTTTCATCTTGATGAAGAACAGCAGTTGCAGTTGGCTTGTGAGTCGTCACTGACGGCTGCAATTCTGAGTGATGTCTTTGAGGCGGATAAGATGAATGTGGCGGCACTGGGTAATACGGTTAAACAGCCGCATGTTCATCACATTGTTCGCTATGAAAGTGATGCTGCCTGGCCAAACCCGGTTTGGGGCAGGTTGCCAGCTAAGCCCTATGATAAGGGGCAGGTCAGTGAGATCAAAAAAAAGCTGGAATCACTGTTCAGTTGTTTTGAATGAATGGGGTGTTTGAAATGAATGAGGAACTGATTGAGCTGCAGACCCAGGTCAGCTTTCAGGAAGATACCATTGCCCGGCTTAATGAAGTCGTGACCCGTCAGCAGCAAGAAATTGATAGCCTTAAACAGGAGATGACTCAGCTGAAAAAGCAATTAATGGCCATGGCCAGTTCTCAGTTGGAAAAGCAGGAGGAGAGTGCGCCTCCACATTATTAATCACGGCCTGACGCGAACGGGGGGCAGGGGGGGCGGCCCCGTTCATTAGAGGTGTGTTGATCTCAGTGACCTTTGGGAGCAGCGATAACGTCTTCTGCCTGAAGCCCCTTATCCTTCTCCACCACGATAAATTCTACCCTTTGGCCTTCAGACAGGGTCCGGTGACCTTCTCCACGAATGGTACGGTAGTGAACGAAAACGTCTTCACCGTTATCCCGGGTAATAAAGCCGAAGCCCTTTGAAACGTTGAACCATTTGACGGTGCCTGTCTCTCTGCCGGAATCCATGATTTCCACCGGGCTTGTGGGATTAAGGGATTTCAGGTTGATTGCGACGTGCAACAGGACACCGGTCACAAGGAGCAGTGAGGATGGAGTTTCAGGTGTCTGGTGAGAAAACATCGCCCAGCCAATGAGCGCAGTCGCGGCAATCAGCATGAATGAAGCCAGTGCCTGCACGTAGGATTTCTTGCAGCGATAGACTGTCAGATAGCAGCCAAGGCAGAGGTGAATGAGTGCAGCGGTTAGTAACAGCATGGTGGCTGAAGCAATAGCCAGTGCACTACCGAGCAGCGCGTTAAGGATGGACCCTTCCACAATGAGTGCTGTCAGTGAAAGGATGCCTAAGATCATGTGGATAAATTTAAGATGTTTCAAGTACTGAGTCCTTTTGGTTGTTATCTATGTGACTGAAAAAATTGCGGATATCCGGCACGACTGCATGGATGCAGGAGCTAGACCAATGCGGGAGTAATTGCCGCAAAGGGCGGTCTATTCTCGTTCTGGCTCCTGCATACATCAACAAAGTTTTTTGTTGCAAGGCATCAATGAAGTGACTGCCTCCCGAAATGATGAGAATGCTTTGAAATCAGTAATGCGCTCAATTCATTGCGCATGCAAACGGGGCAACAAAAAACCACAGCGTAACTCTGCTGTAAGGATTAATGTAACGCCATTGTGCTTCTATCTCAAACTCTTTCTACGCAGCGTATATAGAGGGTTATAGCAATGCTTAAAGGGTGCAAAAAAAGACTACCACTGTAAAAAATCACTTGTTATAGTGATTTCAGATGTTTCAAAAGTCTGGTTTTACAGGCTCTCTGAGGTTAGGGAAGTTGAATGTCCGATATTTTGGACTTGCCTCGTGAAACATTCAATCAGCCTGGTGAAGTGGCAGATCGCAATCCGCTGGTGCGGAACAACCTACAGGGAAAAACCATCAGGAGAGTAATTGTATGGCAGCGAAGAAAGCCGCAGCTATCAAGGATAAGTACAGTAAAACCCAGATTCTTGCTGAAATCTCAGAGAGTACCGGTTTGAGTCGTAAAGAAGTTGGGGCTGTGCTGGATGAACTGGGAATACTGGTTGAACGTCATATCAAGAAGCGGGGCTGTGGCGAGTTCACTCTTCCGGGACTGCTCAAGATCGTGACCAGAAAAAAACCTGCTCAGAAAGCCAAGAAAGGCGTACCTAACCCATTTAAGCCTGGCGAGTTAATGGATGTGCCTGCCAAGCCGGCCAGTATACAGGTCAAGGTGCGTCCTCTGAAAAAGCTTAAGGAATACGCCGCTTCGTGATGACGCTGGCATCGATTCTCTGAGTTCTTTTCAGTCCGTCAAGGGGGGTAGAAAGCCTCCCTTTTTTGCGTCTGAAGTATTCGTTCGCGACGATTACTTTTTAATGGTGTGTTGATTTAAGTCAGTTCACCGTTTTCTTCAGGCAACAAAAAAGCCCCTGCTAGTGCGGAGGCTTTATAAGGTCGGTCTTTTGAAGATCGGATCAGAAGACAGCGACGTTGTACTTCAGGATGACGCGTGTGTCGGTCTTGACAACATCATCTACGCCTTTGGCTTCGACAGTATTGTTCGCGTATCTCAGGCGGGCAGTCAGACCTTCAACCTGAGGAATGGCGTAATTAATGTCCAGGTTGTACTCAGTTTCGTCCTCAGACTTTGCCTCACCCATGACGTAAATACCCTTGACACTCAGACCGTCAACGATGCCTTCAAAGTCATAACCTGCAGAGAAGCCCCAGGCTTTTTGACCATTGCTGTTGAAGTCAGAGATCTGGATGGAGTTATAACCGAAGTGACCGGTGTCATCGTCACCGCCTTCCCAGCCGAACTTGTAGGCACCTAAGTCTGTGCTCTCAACTTTGGTGTAAGCAACGCCAAAGTCAGCCTGCCCTACACCAGCAGATACTTTAAGACCATAAGTGTATTGGCCCTTGTCTCCGGTTGCTGGTTTGCTGTCGCCGGTGAGATCGACTTGGCCATATTGACCAGCCACACCCACTTCCACACCTTCGGCTTCAGTAGAGAAGCTGGCTTCGGTCAGGAGTTTCTCGGCAAAATTGCTCTGGCTGGCATAGTCGGCACTCAATTCAAGACCATTGCCAAAGTCGTAGGCGCCACCCAGCGTTTTTACAGCTTCACTGCTTCCGTTAACTTCGTAATCTTCAAAGCCTGA
>NZ_JAHHPS010000273.1:0-2729 GCF_024606275.1 Endozoicomonas sp. SESOKO4
ATCCTCAATTTTCTGCCGTCCTCGCTACGGGCGCTATTCTCGGTCAGGCTCCTAGTCGTGTATGAGTATGAGCTAGAGAAGATCCTTGAGGGAGGGGGTCATATCCCCCAGACACTCATCGATGTAATTCTGCTGAAGGGTTTTAAGATTTTCTTTGGTGAAAATATCGGTATGGGTGTCTGCTTTGGTGAGACGGTTCAGGCAGCGTTCCTGCGCTGTATCCGTTTCACGCAATTCTCTTGGCAGCAGAATGATGTTCATCAGTTCCCGATTACCCTTCATATCTACCTGCTCCACTAAACTGCCTATGCAACATAAAGCACAGTCTGGCAGGCCCTTCGTCACCCTTTGTGCGTAGTCCGCCTCCATCCCAAAACCAATGAGCGCACTGGGTGTTACTTTGCGCCGGATCTCAAATCTCTGTGGCGAAATAATTGACAGGTGTTCAATACTTCCGAAGCAGCGATCGCCGCCTTCAATGTACAACGTCTGAGTCAGTGTATTCTTGTCGGGAACCTGATTTTGCAGTGAGATGCCATCAACCAGAAAAGCATGACTGAATGTGCCGCTGCCTCCGTAAGCGGCAGAATAACTCATCAACACCTGCCGGTTTTCCATCTCTCCGATTAATTGGTAGCTGGAGTATGTGGGTAAGCCGGCCTCACTGTTGTCTTTGGGTTGATCGTTTTTCTCAAAAACGGCTTGCCAGGGGGCAGGCTTTTTGAAAGGGTACTTGATGTATTTATTCAGACAGTCATTCAGTTTGATGGTTTTCTTGCCCGGGGAGTGGCTGGTTTTTCCCAGACTGGCGAAAGGCTCAAAGCAGAGAGGGTGAATAATGTCCCTCTCACTGGCCCGGGATTTCAAACACGGGGCGACCAGGAATAGAATCAACAGAGTTGAAAGAGCGTAGCTAGAGCACCGGGTTGTTCTCATCGTTCATCCAGCCTTCCAGTATGATTTGTGCTGCCATACCATCGACCGGATTAGAGCCATAGTGTCCACTATGACCCAGTTTGTTTGCCCAGTCTTTGGCTTCAAAAGAGCTTAGACGCTCATCCGCTTCATAGAAAGGCAGGTTGTAACGACCATGAAGACGTTTGCCGAATTTTCTGGCACGCATCGACATCTGGGACTCGGTGCCATCCATATTCAAAGGGATACCGACCACTACTGCATCAGGCTGCCATTCTTTTATCAGCGCGGCGATATCGGCCCAGTTGGGAATACCGTCTTTTGCTTTGACAGAGGGCAATGCGGTTGCTGTTCGGGTCACAGCCTGACCGACGGCCACGCCAATGTTGCGTGTACCAAAGTCAAAGCCCATCAGCGTGTTCAGTTTTTTTTCAGTCATGTTTTCTTAAACGTTGCCAGAGATAGATTTTCGTTAAGGAGCGTCAAGAGTGGCCAACCTGATCAGAGAGCAGTCGAAGATCGACCCCCAGCGATTTGGCGGCAGCATCAAGACGTCGCTGAAAAGGCGTTTCGAAAATAATCTGTTGATTCGCTTTGCAGGTGAGCCAGGCATTATCAGACAACTCTCTTTCAAGCTGACCCCCACCCCAGCCAGCATAACCCGGGGCTACCAGCGAATCATCAGGGCCTTCGTCCCGGGCCATGGCGAATAGAATGTCTCTGGAAGTGGTTAGCTGAAGCCCCTGGCTGATTTCCAGACTGGACTCCCAGTGATCGCTGCCAGAGTGAAGCACAAAGCCTCTTTCAACTGATACAGGGCCGCCGGCATAAATGGCATCGGGACTAAGGAAACATTCTTCTGTGTCCTTGATGCCTACCTGACTGAAAATTTCACCCAGTGTCAGTCCGATCGGGCGATTAATGATAATTCCCAACGCTCCGGCGGGGCTGTGTTCACAAACCAGAGTCAGAGTGCCTGCAAAAGAAGTATCGGCCATGCTGGGCATAGCGATCAGGAAGTGGTTTTTGAAGCTTTGAAAGGTTTCTCTGCTCATGAGGGGAGTATCAGGGCAAACGGCCCCGATGGCAAATAAAGCACTCAATGACTGCCGACATACAAGCGTTACTGGCTGAACAGTCTGTCACCCTTTTCAAAACGCCAGGTACGAATGATTTCGACAATATCGTAATCCCGTAAATCATCTGTGAAGGGCGCGTAGGGAGCCGCTAATCTCACGATTCGGATAGCTGCATCATCCAGAACGCTATAACCTGAAGATTTTAAGATTTCGATATTAGACAGAGTGCCATCACGGTTAATGGCGACCATCAGCCGGAGCTCGCCATAAAGTTGTTGTTGGCGGGCTTTGGCAGGATAATTCAGGTTGCCGATACGCTCGACTTTCTGCTTCCAGGCATTTTTGTAAGCAGCACCGGGTTCAAATAGGGTGGAGGCTGAGGTCAGTCGTTTTACGTTAGGGCGCTTGGCGTAGGCCTGACGCTGATCACTGAGCTGAGCTTCAAGGCTGGCAATCTCCTGACGCAGATCAATGTGCTTGCGGGGCTCGGCTTTTTTGGGCTGTTCGGTTGTGGGCTGGTCAATAACGTCACTGTCCTGAACCTTTTTCTTGCTCTCAGCCCGGGTAACTACCTGTGGTGTTTTCTCTGCCTGTGTTTCAGGTGCTGCAGCTTCCTGAGGCTGAAGCTTTACCTCGTTAATTTGATTGTCCTGAATATCTGCTTTGCGATCAGTAGTGGGTATGTCTTTCTTTTCAAGTGTGCCACTGCCCTGCTGATTCAGCTGGGCCAGAAAG
>NZ_JAHHPS010000274.1:0-3068 GCF_024606275.1 Endozoicomonas sp. SESOKO4
ATCCTCAATTTTCTGCCGTCCTCGCTACGGGCGCTATTCTCGGTCAGGCTCCTAGACCAGAGAAAACTGACTGCCGACAGATAAACCACTGATGGCAGCATCTTTGAGTTTGGTTTCAGCCGCCCGAACCATCCCTGCAAATTCCTGTGCATCGGGGGGTTCTTGTTTGAGCTTGTTGATTTTGACCAGATTATCCAGCTCTTTCACGATGGCTTGTCTCCGGTTAAGGGTTGATCGGTCAGCCAGAGTTTGGGCTGTTCCATAAGTCGTGTGACAAAACTTTGCTGACTGTCTACTCTTTGCTGGAATTCTTCAGGCGTCAGCAGTGTAGGATTAATGATTCGGCCCAGCTGATTTTCTGCTGGTTCCAGATGCTCCATAATCTCGCCATAACTTAAATCATGCCCCACTAGCAAAACGTCTATATCACTGCCCGCGTGTTCCTGTCCTTTTGCTACCGAGCCATAAATAAATGCCATGTCACATTGACTTAAAACGGGCGACAGTGCCCCTTTAATCACGCTCTGTACGCCAAAGGTTTTGCGGGTAATGGCTTTCAGCTCTTCAAACACGGGGTTATCGGGATTGGCTTGATAATGCTGCTGGTTACCCTGCTGGTGAGTGGTGAGCAATCCGGCTGCGGTCATTTTCTTGAGTTCCCGAACCACAGCGCCCTTGCCGACCCCGGCCAGCCTTGCCACCTCGTTCAGATAAAAAGAACAGTCCGGCTTGCCGTAGAGCACAGCCAGCAGACGTTGCTGAGTTTTAGTGAACAGTACGGAGGCAATGGATGACACAGTGACGAAGTTCTTATAGAGGTATCAATATGGGAACTATAGGTCTCATATTGGGACTTTTCAAGGTCCCAAAAAAAGACCTTTTAGTCTCAAATTGGGACTTTTTTCAAATTGTCTCCAAAGTGCGGAGACAATCGCAGGCTCAGATATTATGGCGGAGCGACCCAGTCACGGACGTCGATTTTGCCGGTGACGGCGGCGGAGATTAGAGCTGTGCGGCGTTCTTGCATCAGAGTAATTGCGAATTCCGCCTCTTTAACCAGTTCATTGACCCTATTTATTTGCTTATCCACGAAGCCAATTATCTCATCCTGTTCCGACAGAGGAGGTAATGAAATACGGATGTTGTTGATGGCCGAAAAAGTGATAGTTGGAACCAAGCCTGGACTGCAAAGAGTTGCCATATCAAGTAGCTGCAAAACAAAAAAAGCAAAGCGCGAACGAATGCCCGTTGGAGTATATGTGTAGATGTTATCGTCTACGATTGAAGGGCGAGAAAGGATTCTACGCTTATTCGTCAATAACGCAGCCCCAACCCTTGGAAAAATGATTGTGTCAGCAGGGAATATCGGCGCACTTATATTTTCAGCAAGCGCATGACTTACGCTGTTATCGGACTTTTTCATGATCTCGTCATTACCGGGCAAATTCATATCTGCAACTTTGAACCACGGTAAATCACCTTCTTCTTGCCCCTGTATTGCGTGTGGGAACGAGCAGCCTTGCCCAACTTTGCCAACATGGAATAGTCTCAATACTGTCCAATGCTCCGGCACTTCCCCAAGCCACTCCACACCGGAGTTCTTCATCGGTGCATCCGGGTTCAGCCCCTTGGTGATGGCATAACTGATCACCGCCTGTCGTTTTTCTTTCAACAGCCGGATCAGGGATTGCTGCTCTTCGATCAGGGTGTCGATTTTGGCGGTTTCGTGGTCGAGGAAGCAGGCGATTTGTATCTCTTCATCGCTCGTTGGAGCAGCATAGGAAAAATTAACAAACGTGTCTTGGTAGAGGTGAACGATTGTGCTGCCGGTCTTGTTGTAATCAACAAAATCAGTAAAAACCTTTGACAGAAGGAGCCAATAATAGAAGCGAGTAGAAAAATTATCGTGAGTCGGTCGGACGACAAAAACGCCACTATTAAGAGTTGCTTTCTCATTATTCAACCCTTCTACTAACGCTACTTTTCCGATGGTTCCATCTTTCGTTAATAGAAGATCACCTTCTTTTAACTGAATGTATGGGTCCTGCTCATAACGAGCCTCGTCGCAGTGGTAACAATTTTCCCATTCTATTCTAGGGCCTCGGAAGTCACTACCCGTCACCAGGTAGGGACCTTCATCTGTGAAGTCATCTGATTTCAGACCGTGCCAGCCAACACGAGCCTTAACATAAGCCTCAAACTTTACTCTTGTAAGTGACCAGCTCTCTGGATAAGAGCCAATCCAGATAACATTTGAATCCTTATATTCCAAATAAGCCGCATATTTTTTGCGCTCAAGGCTGTTTCCATCCATCACAACTCACCCCTCAGTCCACGCTCGCTGTAGCTTTTGGTCAGGGTAAGAAAGTCAAACACGTAGGGGCCTTTCAGAGTTTGCTGAGCCAGATCGGACTGCACGGCTGGCAAAGTAGCACTGAAGTTACTGGGCACTGCCCCTTCTCGCTGCCATAGACCACTTTCAATTTGATGGGCCAGTACGTTGCGGCTCCATCCATATTCGAGGGTATTTTGCACATAATACAACGCTTCAGCCACACTTCGGCATTTGCTGACAATCTTCAGATTGTGCCCCCAGGGAATCTGGATTAATTGGCCAACAAGCTGTTGGCTTTTTATCGCTTCGTCGCTATAGAACAGATACCACTGGCGGCTGTACTTGATGTTACTCAGGGAGAAGCCTTTGATTTCAGGGAATTCTGACATCATGTCTTTGCTGAGTTGCTTTAAGAAACCATCGCCCCATTGAGAGCTGGCCTGTCGAAAAACAATCTCCTCTGCCAGCTCCCAATAAAAAGCCAGTAAAGTTGAATTCACCTGAACGGCTGCTTTTAGCTGTGTTGACATTACCTTCTGTTTCAGCGCTTTCAGCCAGTTTTTGTATTCGTTGTCAGGTGTCTCTGTGCAATCTCTCAATGTCTGCTATCCTCATTGCTCAAACAATAAAACAGGTAGTATTTATGTCACTGGAACATCGTGTAGAGAGACTTGAAAACCATTTTGAATCGCTGGATAACGCTGTACACCGGCTCATCGAGATTACCGGGGAA
>NZ_JAHHPS010000275.1:0-8844 GCF_024606275.1 Endozoicomonas sp. SESOKO4
ATCCTCAATTTTCTGCCGTCCTCGCTACGGGCGCTATTCTCGGTCAGGCTCCTAGCAAGGACTTCAGGCAGATAACGTGTACTCATAGCGGCTTTCTTTTGTTTTCTCTTCAGGTCTGTGGCTATTCCGGTGCATTCGGTCACTCAGTCCGGTAACATCCGGCCAGTGATTTAGTGAGCATTCATGCTGAGGCCTTATCCTGATGTGCACTTCTGTATCCAGACGATTGACCCGGCAGATTACCTGAAGCAAATCATGATCCTTCATGAACTCATCTAATGAACGTAAAAATTGACGCTACCGCCCGTGGATTTGACCATTGTCTTTTATTGACGCCGGGGAGCATGGGACCAGATAGCTCAGGAGTGAAATTTTTGGATAGCAAAATATTGTGCGCTTATGAAAGGTGAGACGGTAGGTGTGCCTTGGCGAACCCGTGCAAGCTCGCTGCAATAAAGTCGTTGCGTTGAGTTCGAGCGTGTTACACTTTTGTACGAGGCGATAGGAAACGCAAAATAATGAAATTAGGAAGCGAAGGAACGGGCAGGAAGCTCCCACATCTGGCTCCATCTTCAGACTTGCCCAATGAAGTCCAGGGGGTTCACAAGAAAGAGATTACCCGCAAGCAGATAGTGTCTCGCTCAGAACACAAACCCTTCCGGTCACTGGCTGAAAGGGGGATTGAGGCGGTTCCCGTTAAACCCGGTCTGTTGACCCGTGCACTCAGTTCACTGTCGTCCAGTTTTCTGTCTTTCTTCAGCTCTGCGATTGCATCGGTTGCCAGCAACAGTCAGAAAGAAGTTCGCGATTTAATCAATAGACAGCTGGAAAACCAGACAATAATCCATCGAGATATTAAAAAGCTTGAGGAAGGTTTGAAGCCTATTGAGGGGAGACTGCAAACTTTGCGCGAAAGTGTCGAGCTTCTGACTCCTGAACAGATAGGCGAATACGGTGATCTGATAGCAAAGCAGCTCACAAAACACGAGCAGCTGGTTATCAAGAGGGCTCATTTAAGAAAAACCGTTGAGCAGGTGCAATCTTATGAACAGAGTCTGTCTGCCAGTAAAAGTCAACAGTCTCTGAATATGAAAGTGTTGGAAGAGAATATCTCAACCGGCATTGAAGCCCTCATGCTACTGAAAGATGTTTTTAATAAAAGCCAGAAAAAGAAGCACCAGGGCAAGGTGTTTGAAATGCGTCTGGGCGATATCAAAGTGACCGATCCTGACCGTTATGATTTTCAGGTTAAAAATCTGGTGGTCAATGTCGGGCGTTTCTGTTTTGAGAAGGGTTATCTTGAGCTGGAAGTGCCGGAGCTCTCTGCCCATTGTTTTTCTGAGGGGGAAAGCAAAGCAGTTGGCCCCATCAAGATGAAGGGGAGCTGCCGGGTTCGCATTGGTGAACCTCTTGCTGAACCCTTGAACAAATTATTGACTTGTAGAAAGACAGAGATTTTTAGCGCCTATAAAAAAGTTTCCGAAGCATTGAACTCCCTGTCTGCAGAAACATCCGGACTGGCTGCGCAAAGGCGGCTGGGCGACATCATTCAGTGTTCGGTTGATGGTCTGGAAATGGCAGGGGGGGAAGTGAAGTCAGATCTGTTCACTGAAGCAATGGGAGAAGGGATCATCCGATTATTCTCTCCGCTTGTGACAACCTGGAAAAAAGAACTGGGTGCCCATAGCCTTAAAGAGTCCAGAGTTAAAGAAGCTGGCGATACTGTGAAAGCCGAAAGTTTTGCAGCCCTGTGTCAGGTTAGAGAAAAATCGATAAAGATGTTGGAAGAGGATCTTCCAAAGATTAAGGAAAGTAAGACGAAAAAAGCCTGTCAGGCCATACTGGCGGAATACCTGACAGACCTGAAGCGATCCCGAAATGTGTTGCAGAAGAAGAAAGAGGCGCTATCGGCTCAGAAAAATCATACGGCGGCTGTTGTGTATCGAGAGGCCAATGCCGGAAAATCTGTCCAGTCTTACCAAAATGCCCTGAAGCTCTTTCATACCTTAAGAGGGATTACCAGAAGGCAAACGTCAGGCCAGTCAGCGTCTGAATCGATTCATTTCAGCGAGCAGCGCATTGACTTCACAGACACTTCCCATGCCGAATTATCGTCCGCTTCTCTCAAGCTTTCCGGGTTCAGCCTGGGTGATGATGGTGTGCTTGAAATCAAAGTGCCTGATGTTTCCCTGAATCTGGGGCTGGTCAACGAAGTGTCTGATACCTGTGAAGCGTTTCCGGCCAGCTTCAAAGACGTCTCTCTGAAAGTGAGTTCACCCATGGGAAGGATTGTCCATGAAATACTGCTGCTGGACTTTCCTCTTGAGTTTCGGGCACTGGAACGGCTATGGAAACAGTATCAGGCTTGTACCTCTGAACATTACAGCTCTCTTGGTGCCCATGAGCCTGTTAATGTGGCCAGTTACTTTTCTGTCGACATAGGCAGTATGGCTCGTTTGGCAGACGGGGATGTTCGGATTGAAGCTGTAGAGCGACCGGATGAAGATAAAGAGTTGATGGTTCTTGCCGTCTCTCGTCTTATGGGACAGAAGCTTGAGGTCGGCGAGCTGGGTCAGCTGTTTCAAGAAGAAATGGGTATGAATCCTCAGTCGTCCAGTCAGCTTATGAACCTGCTTTGTCTGGGCTTGCTGGGGGAACCGGAACCTTTGATGAACCCTGCGGCTTTAGTGGATGCACCCCTCAAAAATACCGTTGAACAAGTCTCAGTCTCAAGATCTCCGGAAGCTCCTTCTCCTTTTAATGAGCAGAAAGATTTATCGAGTCCTGCTAAACCGACATCCTTACCTAAAGACGTTGAGGTGACTCCAGTCATCAATCAAGAAGGTGATATTAGAGTTAATTCGCTCCCTCAAAGATCAAAACAAACATCGAGTCCTCCTTCTGAAACCCCGGGAGTTAATAGCGATGCCTTGTCAGAGAGTAAAGGTGAAAGCAAGAAGCAAGTGTTCAGGGCACTTCAGGAGGGCGGTGAAAAAACAGTACTGTCCAAGACAGAGATTCGTATGGGCGACCTAAGCCGTTGTCCGGGGGTCAGTCAGTTGAAAGCAAGGGTTAATGGTCACACACCGCAAGTGAGCTTTGCCCTGAAAGCGCCTGTTCTCAAGGTTCTGGGCAAGTTACCTTTGCTGTTGAGTTGGTTGGTGGGATCTGATCTGTCTTTATCGGTTCAGGCTCCCCTGAAAGAGGATGTAGTCCAACTCAGTCAACCTTCCCTTCAAGTTCATAGTGCGAGAGTGCCTTTTTTGGGTACCTGGCTTGCCAATTTTTGGTTAAAGCGTGCCTTGGCTAAAGGGCAGTTAGCCATTAACTCCCATCAGAGTGAAGGGCAGGCGGATCTGCAATTCGTGGGGGTTGAGCAAGCCTGAAGTCAGGATCAGCCCTTCTGTAGTGAATTCTGTCTCGTCCCGGTCTACTTTGTAAGGGGCATAAACTATAAAAACACTGACCCGAAGGATAACTGGCTATAAATGCCTTCTTGCGTTTCGGCTATAGTTTGTTGGCTGGGACGATTTAGCGCGGTTCGTTCACTGATGTTAAAACTCGAAAAAACACAGATCTTTTTGCAGCAGGAGGCTAAAAACAAGCACGAGGCTTTGCAGTTGGCTGGCAGCAAAATGTTGGAAACCGGATTGGTTTCAGCCGACTACCTTCCGGGCATTCACGCCCGGGAGACGCTGGCTTCCACTTTTCTGGACAACGGTATCGCCATACCCCACGGCATGCCTCAGTCTCGCCATGCCATTAAAAAAACGGGTGTGGTGGTCATTCAGTTTCCTGAGGGCGTTGAGTGGGGAGTGAATCAGCCCGTTTTTCTGGCCTTTGGCGTAGCGGCCCACTGCCATGAGCACCTCAGGATTCTGGGGGGGCTTACCCGGGTTCTGGATGATCGCCTTCTATGCCGTTATCTGGCTCGTACCCATGAGCCTGAAAAAATTATCGATGCGCTGGAGGGCAAACCTCTACCGGGGCTTGGCAGTCTCAGTGAATGGCAAAAGGCTTACTTAAATCAAAGCCGGAGAGAAACCTCTGAAAGAGGCTGGGTCAGTCGCACATGCACTAGAAGCAGGGAGCTGACCAGGGAGTATCTCATTAACAATATCAATGGTTTACATGCCAGATGTGGCAGTGCCATGATTGCCGCCCTTACGCACTATGACACCCGTGTATATGTGCGCAATGTCAGCAAGAATGGTGAGTATGTCAACGGCCGCAGTCTGGTCAAACTGCTCGGCCTTGAGCTGGTTTGCGGTGAGACTCTGGGTATCAGGCTTTCCGGTCTTCATGCACATGAAGCGTTAAAGCGGCTCGACCAGTTGATTTCAGAAGAGTTTACTTTGATCTAGATAAAAGCAAGCGCCCTTGAAGGGGCGCTTTGGCTGATTCTGGCTGGAACTCAGGTCTCCGGGAAGTCGTTCGTTTCATCTACCCGGGTGATGAAATGAAGTATCCGGTTAATGGCGGGTTTCACTGGCTGGCATGATGTTAGGGTGATCGAGCCATTCTTCAGGGCTCTCATCGATGGAGTCCACTGCTTCGGCTTCATTCAGCTCCCCGCGGGTCGCCAACACTGCCAGGTCCTTGGCAAAGCTCTGTAAAAGATCGATCACTTCCTCCCTGTCAGGATCGAGGCTTTCATCAAAAGTGATATTGAAAAGAGGATTATCATTTTCATACTCCTCTCCTTTTCGCATGAGCGTCATTTGAAGGCCGGGGTTCTCATAATCCGTGACTTCGGCCAACTTGAATGTAACTGACTGGGCTTCCCTGAGAACAGACAGCAACTTCAGGGCTTCTGCAGCGCTGATATCGCCTGCATCCACACAGGCTTCAACATACTCTCTGGCCGATAACCCCGAGTCCAGGTAGTTGTCCACCAGATCCTGCAGTTCTTTGTACTTGTTATGGTTCATGGACCCTCCTTAACTGCGCTTTCAGTAATGCCTGTAAACGAGTGCACATTTCCAGTGTACCTGATTGCGAATCAAATGAAAGGTTAAATAAGTATTTGTACGTCCGTACTCTTCGGGTGCTACGTAAAGGCATGGAGCTGCTCTTCTAACAGGTGACTTAAGGTGTTACTTTTAAGCGGAGTGGTCTTTCAAGAAAGGTTTTCTGAAAGGTTTTATTCATAATGTAGGGCTCTTTAGCCATACTTTTATTTTCTGTCATTCCCTCTGCTGTATTTATGAATCTTTCCAGACTGAACCTGAACCTGCTGCCTGGTCTGAAAGCCCTGCTGGACACCCAGAGTGTTTCCAAAGCAGCGCAGATAATGTGTGTTACCCAGTCTGCCATGAGTCGAACTCTGGCCCAGTTAAGGGAAGCATTGAATGACCCGGTTCTGGTGAGAAAAGGCAATCGAATTTTCTTGTCCGAGAAGGCGATGTCCCTGCATGAAGATGTGAACAGAGTTGTCACGGAAGCCAGCAGTATTTTTGAAAACCAACAGTTTTATATCTCAACCACCCAGCGACATTTCCGGATTGCTTCAGGACACACGGTGCTGGAACGGATTCTGCCTGAAGTACTGCAAAAAATATGGGCGTTGGCACCCGGGCTGACCTTTGAGTTGCAGGCCATCAATCCAGCTGTTGATGTTGCAACCGGAAAGCTGGATCTGTCTATTGGTTATATGGGCGCCCGGGAAGAAGGTTTATCCTGCTTTTCACTGATGAAAGATCGGATGTGCCTGATTCTCTGTGAAAACCATCCTTTGGCCCATGAGTCTTTTTCAGAAGAGGCTCTCAGGTCTTTTTCCTTTGTGGTGCAGAGGGACAATATCAATCTACATCAGCAAAGTGAGATCAACCGTTTCCTCAGTTCGGTTCAGGTGAAAACCTGGTCGCCCAGTCTTTCGGTCAGTCTGGCGTTGATCAAGGGAACAGACTGCGTGTTTATGGCTCCGGCTTCATTGCCTATGTTCATGGAAGAGCTGTCTGGCTTCGTGATTAGGGAGTGCCCAAAAAATATTCCGAAAGTCAGCTTTGATATTGTCTGGCCTGAGTATTGGGAGATGAACAGAGCGCATCGTTGGATGAGGGAGTTCATCAGTAATGCATTGTTGGAACATATCCAGAGCAAAGACCTCGATATGTTTGTCACTGAGTCAGAAGAAAGTCAGGAAGAGAAGAGTACTCCGCTTTCCTGACCCTGTCCTCAAATGATACTTTCCCGAGGGATTGCTTCTGTTGCTGCAGGCTGACACACATCGAGAACATCATATAATTTCTCGATCTGACGGGTAAGCGTTTCTATGGGGCGCTCACTGGAGACATTAATAGCAGCAGAAACCATTTTCCAACACTCGGAGCTGTTCATGGACAGGCTCTCAAGGTCAAATCCCCGGTGTCTGACTACCCGCAGAAGCCGCTCCAGTACCTCTGGCTTTTTATAGCACTGGATAGTCAGGGAGTAATGGGTTTTGGAATCGCTCATGCTCTTGCCTCCATCATTTCGTGGTTGGCGGCACCGGGTGGCACCAGGGGCCAGACGTTCTCCCGCTCATCAATACAGACATGAAGTATTCTTGCCTCCGGAGCCTGAAGCATTTCTTCCAGAGCGGGGATTACTTCATGTCTTTTGGTAATTATTCTGCCTTCAATGCCAAATGCTTTGGCCAGAGTGACAAAATCAGGATTGTCCGAGAGGTCAGTTTCACTGTAGCGCTGGTCAAAGAAGAGTTCCTGCCATTGCTTCACCATGCCGAGTCGCTGGTTGTCGAGTAAGACCATTTTGACGGGCAGCTGTTTTCTTTTGATCGAGGCCAGCTCCTGCACATTCATCATGAAAGAGCCGTCTCCGGAGACGAGTATCACATCGTCTTCCGGTCTTGAAATAGCAGCGCCTATCGCTGCCGGGAGACCAAAGCCCATGGTACCAAGCCCGGCACTGGAAAGGTGGTTATTCGGATGACAGAAGCTCATGTGTTGAGCTACCCACATTTGGTGCTGACCCACATCACAACTGATCACAGAGTTCTCGCGGGTGGCCTCAGATAACTGTTTCAGAAGCAGAGGCGCAAAGATGTCTTCCCCGGGTTTGTCATAACACCACTGGCTGGCAGCGCGGCTGTTCTTACAGTGTTGTAACCAGTCACCCTGATCTAAAGTAATGGTCAGACTGCTTAGATTCTTCTTCAGGCAACCACAAAGACTGACATCAACAGGGCGACGCTTACCATGCTCTGCAGGGTCAATATCGAGATGGATGACTTTCGCACCAGGGGCAAAACTCTCAAGCTTGCCTGTGACCCGGTCATCAAAGCGGGCTCCGATGGCTATCAGCAAGTCGCATTCCTGCACTGCCAGATTGGCAGCCCGGGTTCCATGCATACCCAGCATACCAAGGTAGCCGGGATCGTCAGGACGAATCGCTCCGATTCCTTTCAAGGTGCAAACACTGGGGAGACCGGTTTCTGTCAGGAATGTCCTGAGCTCGTCTATCGCATCCGCCATTCCTGCACCGCCACCTACGTAAGCAAGAGGTTTGCTGCTTTTCCGGAGCAAAGAGATCGCAGCATTAATCCTGTCAAAACTGTCGGCAGCTCTCTCTTTTATCACGCTGAGTGGTGGCACGTAGTGAGCCTCTGCCAGCTGAATATCTTTTGGCAGGTCAACCAGAACAGGGCCCGGGCGGCCAGATCGGGCCAGGTCGAAAGCTTTGTTCAGGGTTTCGCAGATATCATTCGGGTCTGTCACCAGAAAGCTGTGCTTGGTACAACCCAGTGTCATACCCAGAATATCGATTTCCTGGAAGGCATCTGTTCCCATCATGGCAGTAGGCACCTGACCTGTGATGGCCACCAGAGGAATGGAATCCAGCATGGCGTCGGATAAAGCAGTGATCAGGTTCGTTGCGCCGGGGCCGGAGGTGGCAATACAGACTCCGGTTTTACCACTGGCCCTGGCGTAGCCTATGGCGGCGAAAGCGGCTCCCTGTTCATGTCTGCAGAGAAGGTGCTCAACATTGGAATCCAGAAAGGCGTCATAGACTGGCATGATGGTGCCACCGGGATAACCGAAAACATGTTGAATCCCTCGCTGAGAAAGATTTTTTACCAGTGCATTAGCGCCGTTCATGGGGTTGACCTCGTTCGTGCCCGCGATGAGCTTCAGCCTTGATGCGAACAGGCTTGCTAACGCTCATTTCAAACCACTGCTGTGCAGAGAACAAAACGGCAACAGGGAGGATAATCAGCAGCAGTTCCGGAAGGCTGATGATTGCCACAATGGTCAGGCTCAGAATAGCAATAATTATTGGGTTGTTCAGGTTTAGCATGGTTCTATCCTCTTTGTCCGGAGCCGTCATCTTGTCTGTGCTCCCGGGGTTTTCAGGCCCCAAATATGAAAAAACCCCCCGGACCTTTCGGTGCGGGGGGTTCCTTGAAACTCTGATCTGTCAGCCAACAGACCCCCGCGCGGAGATGTTAATCACCACGACGGGTAGGAGAATTATGTTGCTGATGAGGTTGAGTTTCATAACCAATAAATACTATTCAGATTGTTTAAAGTATTTTCAGGTATAACACACACAGTCAATATGTGCCAGAAAATTAAAATTCAGAAAGGCTGGTTAATGAAGAATCGAAGCCGGTTGTCTTCTTTACTGCTGGCGATTTCAGTTCTTACGGTGACACCTTCCACCTTAAAGCGGATGCCACCACCCACGCTGTACTTCATATCGGTATGGAGTTCTCCCAGGTCGAAGTCGTCAGCAACGCGGCCAGCATCTACAAACAGAGTCCATTGCCACCATGGAATATCGTAAAGAGGTCCGACCACAGGCAGATCCTCAAGTGGCTGCCAGAATGGAATAGCGCGGAAC
>NZ_JAHHPS010000276.1:0-2152 GCF_024606275.1 Endozoicomonas sp. SESOKO4
CTGTCATTGTGTTTAAGCTTGATTGTTTGCCTGTCAGCTTATGCTGATGATGATGAATTGGCGAAAAAATTAACCAATCCTGTTGCTGATTTAATTAGTATGCCCGTGCAAGCCAATTATGATACGGGCTTTGGCCCTGACGATGGGCATCGTACAACTGTCAACGTGCAGCCTGTGATACCCATCGAGATGAATGACGATTGGAATATGGTTTCCAGAACCATTTTACCCTTGATTGAGCAAAATGATGTGGCGGGTAGCAGCGGTTCGCAATCGGGTACTGGTGATATTGTTCAAAGCCTTTTCTTTTCACCAAAACGGCCTACCAATAATGGCTGGATTTGGGGTGCGGGGCCGGTCTTTTTGCTACCAACAGCCAGCGACGAATTACTCGGTACAGAAAAGTGGGGACTAGGGCCTACTGCTGTATTGCTTAAAATGGAGCAGGGCTGGAGTTATGGCGCACTTGCCAATCATATCTGGGATATAGCCGGTGAAGATAAGCGTGATGATGTTAATGCTTCTTTTATTCAGCCCTTTCTCACCTACACCCACAAAGGTTGGACTTATACGTTACAAACCGAAAGCACTTACGACTGGAAAAACAGTCAATGGAATATTCCGATTAATGCTGTGCTGTCGAAAGTAATTCACATAGGTCGGCTGCCGGTGAGCTTTGCAGGAGGTGTGCGTTATTGGGCCGGAGCGCCAGAACAAGGTGCAGAAGGTTGGGGAGCACGCTTTGCGGTTACTGCAATGTTGCCCAGGTAGATAGTCGGGCTTTATCGTACAAGCGGATGATGGTCTATTGCACTAAAGAAGTGCGCGATTTGGGTGCAAGAAGCATGGTAGGCGTTCTTTTTTGGTGCGTGAGGTTTAATGAATGAACGGGAATAGAATTTTTTCAGTCTGCGAGCCTTGTTGACAGGTTGTTTTCAGAATTTGGCACAGTGCCTGCATATAAGCCACCAAACTCAGTTGGAAGTAAATCAGCTGAATACTTAAGGCTGGGGGCACGGGTCATAATGACAATGTCCGGAAATTCCCTGCTGGCCAACAGGATTCACTCAGGAGAGCTTTTATGAAGTTGGTATCAGCCATCATTAAGCCATTCAAATTGGACGACGTGCGAGAGGCTTTGTCCGAGATCGGTGTTCAGGGTATCACTGTCACCGGTTCAGGGCGTCATGGTGATCAAAAAGGGCGAAATTATTTACCAGCAATACCCTGGCATGAGGGAGAACGACCGCCATGTGTGGATGTCGAATTCAAAAGTGATCGCCGGCACGCTTATCGCTTTTCTGGAAGAAGAAGGGCGTATTGATCTACAGAAAACCGTGTCAAATTATCTGCCCAAAGCAAAAGGTACAGCTTGGGAGAACGTGAAAATATTCGATGTGTTGAACATGCAAACAGGGCTTGATTTGGAGGAAAACCCCACAACACGCAGTGGTGATACCCCTTATAACGCCTTTGTGAGAGCAGAGTTGGGTGTGCCCGCAAAAGACGGAAAAGTTTATACCCACAATGAGGCTTTGCTTGCCATTCCTTATTTGAAAAAGCCAGGTATGGCTTTTGAGTATTCATCCGCTAATACGCAGATGTTGGGTTTGATTATTGAGCAGATCACGCAAAAAAGGTTGGCAGAGGTGGTCAGTGAGCGAATTTGGTCAAAAGCAGGTATGGCAGGTGATGCAACCATCGGTTTAAGCCCACAGGGTAATGCCATTATTCATGGTCTGGTAAGTTCTCGTTTAGATGATATGGCGCGTTTTGGCATGTTGTTTACCCCGAGCTGGAACAAGCTTGGTGATAAACGCATTGTTTCGGAACAAGTGCTGAAGCGTATGCAAACCTCGGGAAAGCGGGAAAACTATTTGAAAGGTGCTCTTGGGCCCAGGTTGACGGAAGAATTCAGAGATGCACCATTATTTAATAGTTATCAGTGGGATGCTGTTTTTGCTGATGGTGATCTCTATAAAAGTGGCATGAATGGTCAGGGTATCTATGTATCCCCTTCCAGAGATAATGTGGTGGTTTGGTTTGCTACCGGCTTTACCGAAATACCGATGGAAGCCTTTAGCCGAAAAATCAGTCTTGACCTGGATTAGAGTATTTCAAAGGGCGGATGTCGTTTTGTTTAAGTTTCTGT
>NZ_JAHHPS010000277.1:0-2999 GCF_024606275.1 Endozoicomonas sp. SESOKO4
TGGAACAGCTCTATCAGGATACGGATGTCATCACCCTGACAAAGATTGAGCAGGGGTTAGCCCAAGCGTCAGATCTCTCTGCCAGAGGCAAAGAGGTGAAGGCCATTCTCAGTGTCCTCAGAGAGACGGATCCCCCCTCTAAAGCCACAGTCCTGAAAGCAATCCGCCCCGGAACTCGGGCACTGCTACAGACCATCGCTACACTGAAACTGCTACTGGATCGAAAAAGAGAACCCGCAGCAGGGCAGATTCATAATGCGCTTTGGTATTACAGCCTCCAGGCTATGCAAATTCAGGGGGCCACCAAAAAAAAATCTCAGTTCACTGATCTGTCTGATTTCCCACGGGTGCTGGCCATGACTGACCTGAAAGCGTTTATGGGCACTGAGCGTACCGGACAATTGTTCAAAAATAATCAATCCAAATTAATAGCCTTTTGGAAAATGGATTTTTGGGAAAGCTATCTTAAAGCGTCGTTAAGCAAAGACAGGAAGAATGAAAAGGAAATATTCGATGAACATCATGACAAAATAAGCCATAAAACGATTGAAAGATCGAGACCCGATTTAATAAAAGACTGGGTTCTTGCCCGGTCTTTACTGCTTTCAAGGAATTTTGTTCAAATCAAAGAGGTTCCGGTGCCAGTATTGGCTTCCTCTACTTCAACCACTTCGGCGCAACTCACCTCTGGAAGAGATGCAACTCCTGAGAAAGCAAAAAGAGCAGTAAGTGTAACAAGACAGCCAAAATACTTAAAGCCAGGTATCAGGGTATCAAAAGAAGCGTTCAGTGAACGGATATATATCCAGCATTTATTTCAACTGGATAACAATATTATTCAGGAAGTCAGACTAATTCAGGAAAACCCGGTTTTTTTTTTAGAACAGACAGAAAAAAAGATCTCGGCATTCAAAAAGGCTTTAGAAAACAATAAAAATTCAATAAACGAGCTAGGAATAGGCTACTACTATTTTTTGAAAGCACTGGCCATGATGAGGGCCAAAATGTCAGATGATGACAAAACCATAGAGTTGTCCTTTAGTCCGGAAGTCAAGTTCAATGCCAAAAAGATAAAGGAGGCTATTTTACTTTCTCAACACTTCTGCTTACCTTACGCAAGGATGCTCATGCTGTTTTTTGAATATGGTATGGAGGGAGAGCCTGATGCAAAAGTAAGAGCCTGTCTCTCTGCATTGTCTGGAGTGTCACAGTCTATTGAGATCTTATTGGAATTAGAGCCAAATTCAGCGGTTCTGGCCGGAATATTACTCAAATGGCTGTTACTGATTCCAAAGCCTTTCGAACTGAAACTGGCCTTTGATGCAGACACTTATCTGAAAAAACCGCAACGTAAGATTCCAGGTACGGTAACACCTTCCATACGTCTACTCAGAGAGTTTTTGGAGCAACTTCCGACTAAAGGTTCTGACGTCGCAGTTGATAATATTTTGACCCGAATGGGCGAGACATTTATAAATCAGCAACAGCTGTCAGACGAACAGCATGAACAAGTGCTAGCGGTAGCGGCAGTGGTAGCGGCAGCTGAAGCAGCGGCGGCGGAAGCGTCTGCAACGGCAACGGCAACGGCAACGGCAACGGCGACATTGAAAGCGGCAACAGTGAATGGGCAAGTGGAAGCAGAAAAGCATACAGCAGCGGTGAAAATGAATACGTCAAAGATGGCGTTAGTGGCAGCAAAAATAGCGGCAAAAAAGGCTGCAGAGGCAGCTGCAAAGGAAGCAGCGGAAGCGATAGCAGAAATAAAAGTGGAAATAGAAACTAAACGAGAGACCACCGCGTCATTAGAAGCTCGAACGGAATCGATAGCAGCTGCGGTAATGGCAGCGGAAGTGTCAAAGGAAGCACATACGGAAGCAATATTAAGATTGGTACTGCACTTTGCCACTGGTCGAATGGACTTGCTTAAATTTAATAGTCTGTCTCTATCGTCAATTATCATGCGCTTTTCTGTGCAGGGCTATATTTCATCGAACTCATTAAACATCATATTTCTCAGAAAAAAACTGGCTCAACTCATTGAAGATATTCATCCTGAAAAACGGGCATGCGCAGATATCATAAAACTTGCTTTTCATCTGAATGGTTCACCAGAAGAAAAGCCTTTTTTCCCTCATCTTAAAGCCCTTCCCATCAATATCCAAGCCAGCTTGACCACCCATCATTTTGGTCATGACTTACAATTTCTAGAAAAATTAATTAGCTTATTTCCTGAATTGGTTACCAAGGATGCATCAGAATGGTACAACGTCCTTTTGCTGATTCACGAGTATAACATAAGACAAATCGGTGGAAATCCAGAAAAGGCAAAAAAACTCCAGAGTGATTCAAAAGATTGGAAACAATTACGCCAATGGTTTGAAAGTCATATATTGTATAAGCCAGTCGAGAAGAATGATATTCATTCAACACCAAAAGACATCGACTTTGCTGTCTTTAACATTTCCAGCATGAAACAGTTCAGAAAGGGTAACGAAAGTGCTTTTATTCTTGCTATTGAGCATGCCCGGGAAGTTGGCTATCTGAAATTAAAACAACACATAGACCAATATGAAAATAAAACGGATCCTGTATCACTACAGATGTTAGGCTGGTTTCATTGCCTGGCTGGACTAACACTCCTGAATGCAGAAATAAGTCCTGACAGTCAGCGGATAGTATTAACCGGTCGCAAAAGAGTTCTCACTAGCGCTCATGATCATTTCATGAGAGCGCGTATCATTGGCTTCCATTATGCCGGTTATCTGGAATCACTAGTGGGTATGCGGCTAGACAGCTACCAGTCCTACCAGAGTCAGTCATCCGAAGCCTCGCAAACAGACTCAAGTGATAAGCCGGTTATTCAATATGCATCGACCAAAAAGCCGGAGGAAAAAATCTTTATTGAAGCGGGTAAGATTTTTACAGAAATTTTGCCCGGGTTGTTAGCATGGCCTCCAGAGAGACAAGCTTCAGTCAGATAAAGATTGAGGGCGCATTGA
>NZ_JAHHPS010000278.1:0-1434 GCF_024606275.1 Endozoicomonas sp. SESOKO4
ATCAACGGTCAGTTCAGCACCTGATACCGAGCTGTAATCCACCGTATCAGACCCCGCACCGTCATCAATGGCATCGCTGCCTGCACCTTCGATGAAGGTATCCGCTCCGTCACCACCGAACAGCTGGTCGTTACCGGCATTGCCCGTAATAGTGTCATCACCCAGCCCTCCTTCAATGCGGTTGACGCCACCATCGCCGATCAGAGTGTCATTGTGATCACCGGACAAGATATTTTCGATATTATTCAGCGTGTCTGTGAGGGCACCCAGCTCTTTCGCCCGGTTTGTGGTGAGATCCACTTCAACAGCCGCGGAGGCATCGGTGTAATCCACGGTGTCAGTGCCTGCACCACCGTCCAGCAAGTCGGTTCCTGCACCACCTTGCAGGATGTCATCCTGATTGCCACCATAAAGTTTGTCATCACCGTCTGCCCCACTGAGGGTGTCGGTACCGTCATTGCCATAAAATTCATTGTTATTGCTATCGCCTGTAGCCTGGTCATTGCCTGCACCAAGCCGGATAATCTCGATATTACTCAGGGTATCGCTACCACCCAGACCATCATTGTTCGTAGCCTGATTAGCCAGATCAACGACAATGGCCTGGCTACTGGTGTTTGCGGAATAATCAACGGTGTCGGTATCATCACCGCCATCAAGCGTGTCATTGCCTGCAGCACCGTTCAGTGTATCGTTACCCGAACCACCGGAAAGCGCGTTATCTGCGCTGCTCCCTGTCAGGCTGTCGGCACCATCAGAACCAATGAGGTTCTCAATATTACGGAGTGTATCGGTATCAGATCCGGACACAGCCGAGCCGTCCCCTCCCACAACCAGCGTTGCCAGAACGGTCTGACCTGCCCCCAGGTTGCTGTAATCGACGGTATCAATATCATCACCGCCATCGATAATGTCGCTACCGCCTCCTTCAATAAACACGTCATTACCGGCTCCGCCTTCGAGGGTATCGACACCATCACCACCGGTCAAAGTATCGTCGCCGGCATTCCCCCTGAGGGTGTTGGCAGCCGCTGTCCCGGTCAGAACATCGTTACCGCTGCCGGAACTGACTGCTTCAAAATTGCTGATGGTGTCGACATTGTTCGAGCCAGCGTTAACCGAGGCATTGTTGAGGTTTACGGTCAGGTCATTGGTGTGGTCGGTGTAATCCAGTGTGTCAAAACCAGTGCCTCCATCCAGGTCATCGTTTCCGGCTCCGCCGCTGATGGTGTCATTGTCATCCTCGCCGCGAAGGGTGTCGCTGCCATCACCGCCGTAAAGAGTATCGTTCTGGTTACCACCATAGAGTGTATCGTCTGCGCCTTCACCGCGGAGGGTGTCGATGCCATCCAGCCCCTCGATAACATTGGCTGCGCTGTCGCCGGTCAGGGTGTCATCGTGGTTACTGCCCCTGATGTCCTCAATGCTATTCAG
>NZ_JAHHPS010000279.1:0-31649 GCF_024606275.1 Endozoicomonas sp. SESOKO4
CCTTGTCGGAGTCCGGTTTCGGACTTCTGATAACACCAGAGAAGATACCGATTTCAGTGGCGGTATGCCGATCGATATCTTTATGCCGCTCAGGGGCAGGGTTGAAGTCAGACGAGATGGACGACTGATTGCGTCTTATTTTCTTGAAGCGGGTCTTCAGGCTCTGAATACCACTACTTTTCCCACGGGTGCCTACGATATAGACATCCGGATTCTGGATGAGCAGGGTAACCTTCAGTCTGAGGAAACCCGTTTCTTTGCCAAGCAGTTTCAACTACCGCCTGAAGGTGAATGGCTGTTTTTTGCTGAGACCGGGCGTGTGATGACATCGGTTTTTGATGGGGTTCTGCCTGATAGTACTCAACAGTGGTTGACCCGGGCCGGTGTGAGTCGGAGAATTTTTGAGACGGTGGCAGGGACTTTGTCTGCTGCCGCTACTTTAGATACTTCATTGCTTGAGCTGGGGCTATTCAAGTTGGGCTATCGTTATGAGTTATCACCCTCGGTGATGCTGGCAGATAATGGCAGCTATGGTATGACTCTCATAGCCAGAACCTGGCTGGGCAACGCCTCTTTGAATGGCAGTTATCGACGACTCTGGAGGGACGATAGTGAAGTGGAAAATTCCGATCGCCCGGCATTGATCGGTGATGCTTTTGAGCAAAGCAGTTTTTCTATTGCAGTACCCCTCTGGAGAGGCGCTGCCAATTACCGATTCAGCAGTAATAGAAATAATAACGATGGCAGAACAGAAACCCACGGAGTGAGTTATACCGCTACCGTTTTCAGAACGCTGGATTACGATACGAATGTTACTTTCAGTTTCAGTGAGTCAGAAGGTAACTCAGTAGCATTGTTGAGTCTGGAGTGGCGATTTCGTCAGGATCGATGGACTTTCCGGGTTAACCCCCGGGCTGAGGTTCAAGACACTAACGGCCTGGAAGACAGAACAGAAAAAATGAGGCTGTCAGCCTCCTGGGATGATGGTGACCTTTATGATGGTCAGCTGATTTCTACTGTCTCTGCAGAAGCGGGAAGTGGCGAACGAAGACTTGATGGTGTCTTGCAATACGGTGACCGTTTTGGCAAAGCAGCATTGACGGTTAACCATCGTTCAACAGAGGCCAATCGGGTTACTAACTATAACGGCAGTTTCAGTACCAGCTTTCTGACCGATGGCAATGTTGTGGCTATGGGTGGAGAGCGAGTGGCAGAGAGTGCTCTGGTGGTCAATCTGAAGGGTCGTGAAGGCGACGTGTTTGATGTAACCATTGACGGTCACAGAAGAGGTTATGCCGTGGCAGACAGACCGTCGGTGATCCCGCTGGCACCTTTTGAACAATATACCGTAACCCTGTCGCCTTCAGGGGATACGCTCTACAGTTTTGATGAGCGGGAGCGACGTGTCACCCTGTATCCCGGCAACGTCGTGACGCTGGACTATGAGGCTATACCCCTGAGACTGCTTTTTGGTCGCTTGTTGATGAAGGGTAAGCCTCTGGACGGAGCTCGGATTATTGGAGGACTTTATCCTGCCAGTTCGGACGATATTGGCATGTTCCAGATAGAAGCCCGCTCAGATACTCATGAGTTGAGGATTGAACTCGAGAATGGTTGGCAATGCACTGTGCCCGTCGTACCGGATGACAAGCAGTACATACTAAGAATGGGAACCCTGGATCTTTCCGAGTATGATTGTGGTCCCGATCTTCAAGGCCAGTTGACCAATGGCGAACGGTAAGGCTCCTGAGTATTAATGATACTCGGTTATACAGCGATACTTCGATGGTTAAAGTTGGGGTCCGGTCAAAATAAAGCAGATGTTGTTTTCTTATGATGTTTCTCAGAGGAGTACTTGCGCTAATTGCACTGACATTAGCTAACACAGCTTCGGGCTTTTTCGTTTTTGGTCAGCCTCAGTATACTGCGCCGCTTGTTACCTGGGCCGGTGGGGATGTTGACATCGACCTACCTTTGCAGTTGCAGTCGTGCAATGGCACCGGTCTTGGGTCGCGCTTTCCTCGCTGTGGCTGGTTTCGACAATCTGAAGATTACACCATTGAAGCTTCTGGTTTTGATTTCATCTCTTCAGGGAGTGCTCCTGCTATAGAAATGTCCCGGGTGGTCTTTGAGCAGGGGGTAAATTCATTGTTGCTAAAAGATGGTAGCAATATTCCGGATACGAGTTCGACATTCCTGGCTCCGGGGACTTGGAGACAGGTTGGAGGGCAAGTATCGGTCAAGGTGAATGCTATCGAGTTAGAAGGGCGTCAACCCGGAAATTATCAGGCGGTATTAAAGCTCAAAGGCATGGAGAGTGGTGGTTTTATTCCTTATACCGATAACACTGACCTTATCTTTGAGCTGAAAATTCCTGATCGCATCCAGATCAGTGGCCTTAAAGACATGGCGCTTAGTGACAAGAATCTTCAGGGTAATATGGATTTTTGTGTATACACTCAAAGCGGATCTGACTTCACTGTCAGAGCCACTGGGTTGACGGGTGCTTTTCTTTTATCAGGTCGGGTGGGTTATCAGTTAAGAGTTGGGCAAGGGGGCTCCATGGAAACTCTGGTGCCGGGAGTGGATGGGCAGCCCTGGAAAGGTTCTACTCTGCAGTATTGTGGCGGTGGCTCCAATATGAATTTTGAAATTACCGTACCTTCATCAGAAGTATCCGGGCTCGAACCCGGCATCTACAAAGATACGGTAACGGTGACAGTATCAGTTCATTAAATCAGAACGTCTTTCTTTCCTCAGTGCTGCCGTTGAACAAACCGTATTCGACTTCAGTGTTGCTGCTGGGGATTTTCAATGTCCAGCTCTGCCCGGCATAGAGCCGTTTAATATCATCAATGTCAGTGCACTGACGCTTGCCTTTCTGGCCTGAGCAGAATTGCCCATTTCGTAATACCACATTAATGTTGCCACTGTTGGTAAAAGTGATTGAGTCTCTCTCTCGCTTGGCTGTCACTTTGTATTCCGGATTTTCCGGGCGAACAAAGACCAGCGCCTGGTATGCAATCAGCAGTTTAATAGCGTTCTGAGTGGCTTCCAGGTCACCGACGACGGGTTTGAAGGTCACCCTGTAGACCGACTCTACTTTTTTTGGTGTTTCAAGGCTGACCAGTCGAACTGTTTTTCGGCTGTTGGGGGCGACAATGGTTTTCTGTGGCGTGCTGAGTAATTTCAGCTCGGAGGGGTCGGTAATACGAACCCTTTCTTCCTGATCAGTTCCGGGGTTAACGACTTTGTAGACCTCAGTCTGCAGATACAGATTTTCCTTATCCGGATTGGTAACGACTATGTCCTGACGAGGGGATTTGTCCGGCTCGAAATAAACGATCATTTTATCCAGAGACATGGCACCATAGGTATTGAGGGACATAGCCAGAGATACCATAGCCAGAGATGCCATAGCTAATAATTGAGGTAAGCGAGGAAGTTTAAGCCATGACCGCATCTGTTGGGCCCTTGTGTTTCTGTAATCTGGTCCAGTCACTCAAGTGATCTCTTTTTCATCATCACTATGAATATCAGGCAATAGTCTTGGGGTTCCATTTTACGGGCACTATTGCCTGTGGTAAACCATCTTATTCGGCATTGATAATCAAGTTCAGTTCACCTTTGAGGGGCTGCTGAGCGACGTCTTGAGGTAGCTTCACCATAAAACCCGTTCGACTGCTATCGCAGTCTGAGTTGCCTGATAGTGCATTGATCGGGTTGCTGTTCTGACCGCTGTTAAGGGCCTGGGCTTCCTGATTAGAAGGCCACAGGTCGACTTCATAGTTATAGGATCTTTGATCATTTCTCAGAGCATAGGAGCCACCCGCTCCTGAACCTTCTGTGACAACAGAATACTGATTAATCCCTGTGCCCCTGATGCAAATAGGCTCCACTTCATTGAATGTGGCAACGGTTGAAGTCGCATCATTGAGGTTGGGAGCGTTTGAATCAGCGTCATCCGTTTGAGATATGGACGGGGTTGCTATGGAGGCTTGCAAGTTAGGCTTTATGACCAGGCGAATACCGAAAGAACCTGTGGAGGTTTTTCCAATGCTGCCTTGCTGTGCAGAATAAGTCGAAGACGTGATTAGAATAAACAACGAGGCAACTAAGCCTCTGCAGACCATTGCTGAGAGTTTCATATTACACCTACTTCCTGTCTGGTGTTACTTAAGTCGAGTATAGAAATTCTCAGAAACTTGATTGGCAGGACAGTTTAACGGGTGGCAGAGCAAGATATTCGGGCGTGTTGATGTGCTCAGAGGGAGAATAACGTCAGAAACGGCTCTCCCTGGTTGTCACAAACGTTATTCTGTCAAAGCTTTGTCAGACATTTTCAGCTCTTTCATTTTACGGGTCAGGGTGTTTCTTCCCCAGCCTAAGAGCTCGGAAGCATCTCTTTTTCGACCTCCCGTATGTTGCAGAGCTGATTCAATCATGATCTTTTCAAAAGCGGGGATCGCTTTGTCCAGAATGCTGCTGTGACCGGCCGCAAGTTCTCTGTCTGCCCAGAGACGAAGCTGTTGCTCCCAGTTGCCTGGCTGGAGCGTCACTGGGCCACTGTCGGGCTGGCTTAACAGTTCAGGTGGAAGGTCAGAGATCAGTACTTCCCGGCCTGAAGCCATTACCGTCAACCAACGACAAGTGTTCTCCAGCTGTCTGACATTGCCGGGCCATTCCAGACTGGCAATAAATTTCGCCGTTTCCTGGGTCAGTACTTTGGGTTCAACGTTCAGCTCCTTGGCGGCCCTGTCCAGAAAATGTCTGGCCAGAACAGGGATATCTTCTGAACGCTCTCTCAGTCTCGGCAGGTGAATCCGAATAACATTGAGTCGATGGAATAAGTCCTCACGAAATGTGCCTTCCTCAACCAGCTTTTCGAGATTCTGGTGAGTGGCTGCAATAATACGGACATCGACTTTAACCGGGGTATGGCCACCCACTCGATAGAACTCACCATCTGCAAGTACCCGAAGCAATCGGGTTTGTGTTTCTGCGGGCATGTCCCCTATTTCATCAAGAAACAGTGTGCCATTCTGGGACTGTTCAAAGCGTCCCTTGCGCATGGCTCCGGCACCAGTAAACGCCCCTTTTTCATGACCAAAGAGTTCTGATTCAATCAAATCTCTGGGTATGGCTGCCATATTGAGGGCAATAAAAGGATTGCTGGCTCTGGGGCTATGCTTGTGCAGTGCGTGGGCAACCAGTTCTTTACCTGTACCGGATTCACCATTGATGAGTACGGTAATATTCGATTGCGATAACCTGCCAATGGCACGGAAGACTTCCTGCATGGCGGGTGCTTCACCGATAATCTCAGTGCCGTTATCAACCGCCTCGATCACCTGTTCTGTCTTTTTCTGACAACTGTGCTCAATGGCGCGTTTGGCCAACGAAACGGCGTCGTCTATATCAAAGGGTTTGGGAAGGTATTCAAAAGCGCCACCCTGATAGGAAGAGACAGCACTTTCAAGATCAGAATGGGCAGTCATAATGATGACAGGCAGGTCCGGGTAGGTTTCGTGAACTTCCTTGAGAAATTCCAGCCCATTGGTACCAGGCATTCTGACATCGCTGATAATAGCTTCAGGCTGAGAGTATTGCAGCTCCCGCAGAGCCTTATCGGCAGAATCAAAGACATCGGCTTCGATCTGTTCTCCGGCCAGTGCTTTTTCCAGCACCCAGCGGATAGAACGATCATCATCAATAATCCAGACTTTAGAATCCGTACTCATTAATTACTCCTGTTGTTTATCCGCTCAAGACTGCCTGAGGTAAGAAGGTTGGGATGTAGGCTCATTCACCGTTAGCGGGAGATAGACGTGAAAGCAGGTCTGCCCCGGTTTACTGTCACATTCAATTAACCCCTGATGCTGGCTGATAATGTACTGAGCCATTGGTAGCCCCAGGCCGGTTCCTTCCGCTCTGCCGCTGATCATGGGATAAAAAATATTTTCCTTGAGGTGTTCGGGAATGCCGGGACCATTGTCAATGATGGACAGATGACAAACAAGCTTCCGGCGTTGATTGCCAATTGTGAACTGTCTGGATATACGGCTTTGAATGGTTATTTGACCATCACTCAGAGGCATATGTTGCTCTATGGCCTGCATGGCGTTTCGCACCAGGTTGAGGATAGCTTGAATCAACCGCTCTCTGTCTGCAGGAAGATCAGGAATACTGGGATCATAATCTTTGACAACAGACAGCTGGCCGCCGGTCTCTGCATGTATTAACTGGATAACCCTTTCCAGCACTTCATGAATATTCAAACTGTTCATACTGGGAGGCTTGATGGGGCCGAGCATCTGGTCAACGAGATCTCTGAGCCTGTCCGCTTCCTCAATAATGATCTGTGTGAACTCGCTGAGTTCTTTGTCATCCAGTTGTTTGTCCAGCAGCTGGGCTGCGCCCCTTATACCTCCAAGAGGATTTTTGATTTCATGGGCGAGTCCACGGGCAAGAATACGAGAGGTTTCCTGTTTGGCGATCAGGGATTCTTCACGAGTGATGCGCTGCAACCTGTCTCTTGGGTGAATCTCCACTAACAGGCAGGCGTGCTGGTTTTCTATGGGGGTAATGGTGTAATCAACCAGTACCGAGGTTCCATGAATGACGATTTCTGATTCTCTGCGGGTAAACTGCTGGTTCTGTTCCAGGGCACGCTGCAGATCTTTCATCATAGAGCCATGGTCAAGCGACTGCGATGGTGGCAATTGCAGGCCACTTTTTTCGCTGATATCCAGGAGTGCTTCAGCAGCATGGTTCATGAAAGCGACACGAAGCTCTTGATCCAGAGCGATAATGGCCGTGTTTAGATTTTCCAGTACAAATTCATTGATCACCGACTGACACCCGGATAAGTGGTGGTTGTTATTTCGTTGTCTGATAAAACATAACGCAAGAATTGAACCAACTGTTGCCAATCTCTTTCAGTACGTGACCTTTTTGCATCAGGTTGCACTTCTGAAAAAAATTGGGAGAACTGGAATTATAAGTCAGTTTGTTTGAGTGCACCAAAATAGTGCGACAACAGTCTTCAAAGGGCTGGCGCTGGTACCGGTACGGGAGGTCTGAAAACTGTTCTCTGTACGTGCACAGTGCTGTTGGCGGTTTTTAAGGTCTTGCCGTTTCGGTCAAGAATAGCCACTGATAACTGGTGAGTACCCCGATCGACATTTTTTAGTTTGAACTGAGTTTTTCTCTGTGGTTTGCCCTGCTGAACACCATCGATTGACAAGGACAGACTATGACCTGAGGCCAGCCTCGGTTCCAGACTGACTTCAACTGTGAAGTTGCCATTATCTCTGACGGTCGAATCATTGGCAGGCCTGGTAATCGTGAAGACTGGATAAATGTCTTCTTTATGGTCATCCAACACCTTGATGGTCGAATGACCCGTTGTCTGGGTCGGAGGTATGCTGGTAATGGGGGTGAGCTGCACAGGTTCGGCCTTTTTATTGGCACCAGGGCTGTCAGTGAATGTGACATTGCCATTCTTATCGACTGTTCTATAAATCTCAGAGGTCTGTCCAGGCAGGGGTAGGGCCAGCAATAAGATAACTATTATTCTTTTCATGATGGTCTGCGACTGATTCCGGATTTTCCTAGGTTACTTTAGAGCAGGCTTGTTTGCATCCGTTCAGTGAAGAAAGGGTGATGAAAGAAGTTTATTTCGGGTTTGCTGAAAGGCTTGCTAATTTGGGGTGCGAAAAATAGAAAGGTCTAAATAACAACCGGAGTGCTGTCCATGGGGACAGACACTCCGGCTTTTGGGCTGTTGAAGTGTTGATGACAGGTGTCGTTCCTGCCTTGCTTGCTTACACGCTGTAGTAGAGATCGAACTCAGCTGGGTGAGTGGTCTGGCTGACCTGTACGCACTCTTCTTTCTTCAGTTCGATGTAAGCGTCGATCATGTCGTCGGTGAATACACCGCCAGCAGTCAGGAACTCACGGTCGGCATCGAGAGCAGCCAGAGCTTCTTCGAAGCTTTCTGCAACGGTTGGGATCTCAGCCGCTTCTTCTGCAGGCAGGTCATAGAGATCCTTGTCAGCAGCATCGCCTGGGTGGATCTTGTTTTTGATTCCATCCAGACCAGCCATCAGCAGGGCAGCAAACGCCAGGTATGGGTTAGCCGTTGGGTCAGGGAAGCGAACTTCCACGCGGCGGGCTTTAGGGCTGTTTACGTAAGGAATACGGATGGAAGCAGAGCGATTACGGGCGGAGTAAGCCAGCATAACAGGTGCTTCAAAGCCCGGGATCAGACGCTTGTATGAGTTGGTGGAAGCGTTGGCAAAGGCATTAATCGCTTTTGCATGTTTAATAACACCGCCAATGTAGTACAGAGCGTTTTCGCTCAGACCGGCATAGCCGTCGCCAGCAAACAGGTTTTCACCGTCTTTGCTCAGGGACATGTGAACGTGCATACCGCTGCCGTTATCGCCTACCAGAGGCTTGGGCATAAAGGTCGCAGTTTTTCCGTATGCGTGGGCAACATTGTGTACGGCATATTTCAGGATCTGAACTTCGTCAGCCTTGGCTACCATGGTGTTGAATTTAACACCGATTTCACACTGGCCCGCGGTACCTACTTCGTGGTGATGTACTTCAACACCCAAACCCTGAGCTTCCATTGCTGTGCACATGGCAGCACGGATGTCGTGCAGGGAGTCGACGGGTGGAACCGGGAAGTAACCGCCTTTAACTTTTGGCCGGTGGCCGGTGTTGCCACCTTCGAAAGACTTGTGTGAAGACCAGGCCGCTTCTTCAGAGTTGATTTCGTAAGAAGCGCCGGAAATGTCGACATTCCACTTAACATCGTCAAATACGAAGAACTCTGGTTCCGGACCAAAGAAAGCAGTGTCAGCAATACCGGTTGACTTCAGGTACTCTTCAGCGCGCTTGGCAACTGAGCGTGGATCACGCTCATAGCCCTGCATGGTAGAAGGCTCGATGATATCGCAACGAATGTTCAGGGTGGTTTCGTCAGTAAAAGGATCGATGACGGAGCTGCTGTCATCAGGCATCAGGATCATGTCGGATTCGTTGATGCCTTTCCAGCCGGCAATGGAGGAACCGTCGAACATTTTACCCAGCTCGAAGAATTCGGCATCGACTTCGCTGACCGGCAGGGAAACGTGCTGCTCTTTACCACGGGTATCAGTAAAACGAAGGTCAACCCATTTTACATCGTGATCCTTGATCAAGTTCAGGGTCTTGGACATTTATTATTCCTCCAAAGGACTTATAGCTCTCGTTGAGCACCGCAGGTCGATCGTGAGGCCAGAGCCTTGTCAATCGGTATGGCGGTTTACCAACATTTACTAGTATCGTGCCGCATTGGCGGCTGTTCCGACACCGTCTCAGCAATTGCTGTGCCAGTATCGAAAACCGGTTGATTTTTCTGCGTTCTATAACGTGGCCATGCCTGAGCATAAGCCGAATGTGGGTAGTCGCACCGAAAAGAACCTCATTAAATTCAATAGATGCACAAAAAAAGTGCGCGTAGTTTCTTTAATGTCTCGGTTTGGTGCGCTTGCCCGTTGCTTATCCATAGAACCATTCCCAAGCGGGGCCCAGTGTAGCGTGAATCTGCAGAGACTACTAATAACCTTGTGGTCTTTACGGAGTGTTTAAGCTGATTGTCTACTGTTAGCCGGGGTTACCGGTGTCTGGGAGTCTTCTGTATAATCGGGTGGATTGGTTTCTTATTTTCCTAACTGGCATCTGGACCGGTTCTCTTCGTGGCTTGTGGCGGCGCTTTTCTGTGCTGACACTTTTCTGATGGCGGGGGCCGGGCATACAATTTTATGAAGTTCATCATCAAGCTGTTTCCTGAAATCACGATTAAAACGCCTCCGGTGAGAAAGCGTTTTATTAAGCAGCTGCGCAAGAATATTCGTAACGTTCTCAAACGGGTCGATGAATACGTCGAGGTGGCTGGCACCTGGGATTTCATCGAGCTGGCAACCAGTCATGATGATCCCCAGCTGGTGGCTCAGGTCTCCGATCTGTTGAGCCACATTCCTGGCATCGCGTACTGGCAAAAGGTGGTTGAGTATCCGCTGACAGATTTGGATGACATTCTGGATAATGCTTTGCACGTCAATCGTGAACTGCTGGCCGGGAAAACCTTCCGGGTCACCTGTCAGCGCACAGGTAAACATGACTTTCAGTCCATCGATGTTGAACGATATGTTGGCGGTGGACTGAATACTCGAACTGAAGCGGCTGGTGTCAAGCTTAAGAATCCGGACGTTGTCGTAAAAGTTGAGATCAAGGGAGATCGTTATTTCCTGGTCACGAACCGTGGTAATGGGTTGGGTGGTTACCCACTGGGTTCTATGGAGCCAGTGTTATCGTTGATCTCGGGTGGTTTTGACTCGACGGTTTCCAGTTTCCTGACCATGAAGCGAGGTATCAGAACCCATTTCTGTTTCTTTAATCTGGGTGGTCATGCTCATGAACTGGCAGTTAAAGAAGTGGCTTATTATCTCTGGAGCCGCTTTGGCTCTTCCCATAGCGTCAACTTTGTTACGGTTCCTTTTGAAGGGGTCGTCGAGGAGATTCTGACCAAAGTAGATAACTCCCAAATGGGGGTTATTCTCAAGCGAATGATGTTGAGAGCCGCAAGCCAGGTTGCAAAAGAGATGTACGTTGAAGCCGTAGTGACTGGAGAAGCTGTCGCTCAGGTTTCCAGCCAGACACTCACCAATCTGGCAGTTATTGATTCTGCTACAGACCATCTTGTGTTGCGTCCGCTTATTGCCATGGACAAGCAGGACATCATTGATATCTCAGTCAGGATCGGTACAGAGGAGTTGGTAAAAAATATTCCTGAGTACTGTGCGGTGATCTCAAAAAATCCAACCACCAGAGCCAGGCCGGAAAAAATTGCAGCGGAAGAGGCCCGTTTTGATTTTTCCATTCTGGATGCAGCGGTTGCCGATCGTCGTAAAGTTTCCGTTTCTGATATCATTGCCGATGACTTGACTCGTGAAGAAGTCGAGGTAGTTGAGACCACGAAACAAAACGACATTGTTATTGATATTCGTCATCCGGATGAAGAAGAGATCAAGCCCTTCGGCCTTGCTGACCGTGAAGTCCTGACGATTCCCTTCTATCAGCTCAGGACAAAATTTGCTGAACTAAACAAAGATAAGCACTACCTGCTGTATTGCGAAAAAGGGGTGATGAGTCAGTTGCACGCCATGCACCTTCGTGACGAAGGGTATGAGAATGTCGGCGTTTACAACCCAGGCAAAGAGTAACCGATAAGATTATGAAAATTGCGATGATTGCCGCTGTTGCCCAAAACCACGCCATTGGCATCAATAATAAAATGCCCTGGTACTTGCCTGGAGATCTTCGTTATTTTAAGGCTGTCACCATGGGCAAGCCCATTATTATGGGACGAAAGACGTTTGATTCACTGCGCAAGCCTCTGCCGGGTCGAGCCAATATTGTTATTACCCGTGACAAAAACTGGTGTCATGAAGGGGTTAAGGTGGTGCACAGTCTTGAAGACGCCATTTCTTTGGCGGAAGAAGTAGCCATGATCAATGGTAATGAAGAAATTATGGTGATTGGTGGTGAGCAAATTTATCGTCAAGCCCTGGACAGGGCCGAAAGGCTTTATCTCACCAAAGTCTTCAGGTCGTTTGATGGCGACGCTTTTTTTCCAGAAATTGATGATAGTGAGTGGGATATTATCGCCCGGGAAGATCAGGTCTCAGAAGATGAACAGGCTCTGGAGTTCAGCTATCAGGTACTTGATCGCAAGCCTGTCTGAGGTTTCTCCACACTTGCCTTTTTGGGCCAGCCAAACTGGCCCTTGTCCTCTAGTGAAGAGTAACTCCGTTTTCCTCGCTTTGCCCTGTATGTACTGTCTTCGGCAGCATTGAGCGCAATACAAAATCACAACAGCGCCTGAGGCAGCTATAGTTTAAATATTGTTGTTTTCTTATTTTTTTATTCGAATCAAAAATTTAAGTTTGATTTCTCATAATCTTATCCAAAAAAACGAACATTTTTTTGTTTAACATCTTTTTCTCAGGGATTGAGAGGCATGCCACCAGGGATTCAGAACCAGAGAGGTTCTTCTCTCTCTGCTACAGAGCGAAAAAAGATCGCCACAGCGTCAGAAGCTTCCAGCCTGGGTCAGATTGATTACGGTCGATGGCGCGGTCGTATGGTCTCTGTTTTCTCGGGCATTGGCGGTTTTATCAAGCGTCTTTTTGGTGGAGGTTCCTCATCAGCAAAGGCTCTCAGGGTTTACGATTCTTTCCGTTATGCTGCTCACGCAGAATTCTCTTCCCCTATCCAGCGCAGCCTTCGTGACTACCATATCGCCTGTGCTATGGCATATCACGATGTGTGTGTGCTAGGTGAAGAGAAGAAAGGTGAGGAAATGAAACTGGTGTTGTCAGGAGGCAGAGAAAAAATCAGTGAACAGGTTCTCAATGAAGTCAGAAAAACCGTTTCCTCTTCCACCGTCGAGCTGACTTATAAATACCTTGCAGAAGATCGAGCACTGCCAGTTGGCTTTTTGAAAAGGGCTCTGTTACCGGATTTAATTCAGAGCACAGCGAAAGACTTCAATGTAGATGCTGTCACAGCCGAAGCCACGGTTGCCAAACTGGCACAAGATGCAGGGCTGCTTGACGATACGGATATCACTTTTGAACGCATCCTTGAAATCAAGAATGCGTTGCGCTGGCGGTTTGCACCGGAGACTCATATACCGGTCAAACAGGTAATGGCCAGAAAAGGAAGAGATCCTGTCAGTGGTTTTGATGCTTCTAATCCTGCTGCAACCCCTCCCGGACTTGATAGACCCAAAGCTACACGTTATCACCTGGATGAAGTCGACAGGACTCATATTCAGAATGTTGTGGATAAAGGTGGTGGTATCAAGCTCAAGAATACGGATACTCGTGACAGGATCAAACGTCATTTTCTCAGGAACAAGAGGTACTTTAGTCTTAACTCCGCTGCCATAGTAGTTAGTACCGTGCTAATAGGTCTGGTGTCGGGAGGGATTGCCGCTGCGGCGGCTCTATTCAGCTATATTGCCTGGTACGGTGCATGGAGTGGTGGTACTGAGCTGATTCGGATGACCAAGGCCATTAGGGCATTACAGAGGGCTGAAGCATCTGCTGATTACAAGCTGGAAATGAATGACCTGGGTGTTCTGTCAGAGATGGATGACAAGAAGTTTCGCGTGTTCCTGAAAAGCCTGAGATACATTTGCAGTCATGAGACCTTAACCCGCATCTTCAATGCCTATTCTGCGCTGGAGAAAGACGCTCAGTTGAGACTGGAGATGGAAAGAGAAAAAGATGAGAGCAATCTTGAAGCCGTGATTCGTCTGGAAGAGGGCAAAGCCCGATACCTGTACCGCAGACGCAACCTGCAAGATGCTTTCAAACTCTATAAACGTTTGTACACAGCCGCAGTCAGTGACGTTGAAAGAATGGATCAAGAGTGGGAGCCGGTTCTGGATCAGCTGTGGAACTGTAAATTCAAAAACATGGATCCTGAGAAAAGAGAACGCTTGTTCAGTGATGCGGCGAATGATCCTCGAGTGATCGGTAAGTCTTACCACTTCAAGACCAAACAGACGGGGTGGTTGCAAAAAGTCTTCCCTAAAATGACTGATGATTTAACCAGTGATGGCTCTATTTCTTCCAAAGAGGCTGTGGAAGAGCTGGAGCGGGTGTTGAAAGAGGAAATGCCCGATCTGGAGCTCACTGAAGAAGAAAGGAGTCGTTTTAACACTCATGCCAACAGGGTGGCAAATGCCCTGATACTGGCTGAGAATGGCGTTAGAAGTTATTTGAACGTCTGGTTGAAGGGAGCCATTAAATCAACCATGCTACACGGCTTTAAAGTGGTCTGGCATGCTTCCGAAAGTGTGCCAAAATTGGAAATTTCACCTTATCTGCCCAGGCCCACGGTGGATGGATTAATTATCTTTGGTTTTTTCTTTCTGGCAGATCTTTTTGTTAACCGTTATAACGAGGCTATTAATAAAGAACGATTTGAACGTATTATCGGAAAGAAGACAGGCAAAAGTGTAGTCTGGGATTGGCAGGGTCAGGAGGCTAGAACCGGGCGGGAAGAAATGGGCACCATGAGAAGGCTGGCTAAAGATCAGCTGGAAGATTTTGTTGATCGTATTCTGAAACTGCATGAATCCCATAAAGATGTTATGAAAGAAGTCAGGCTCCAGGAGCAACTGGCCCAGGTCAACCCCAACTCGCCCATGTTTGACCATATGGATGATCGGGAGGCGGCTGTGTTAATTCTCCGACGCCAATATCATCACCAAATTATTTCTGAAATGATGGTGGGGGCTATTGGTAAATACTATGAAAGTGTCATGACCAAAACCGCGTTCTGGGATCAGCAAATGAGCCACCTTATTCCTCCCCAGACTTCGATTTAACTGTTATAGAACTTCCGTAAACCTTTATCTTGTGCCTCAGAGTTTCTTGAGCAGAATTCTGGATTGTCTCTCCTCATTGTATTGGTTGCGCTTCTCCTCAGGCAGAGACTTTTGGGTGGATTCAGAAAAACCTCGTTCAACAAACCAATGGCTGGTCTGAGTCGTCAATACAAACAGGGTATCCATACCCTGCTGGGCAGCCTGTTCCTCTATAGCACTCAGGAGAAGGTCACCACGATTTTTCTCCCGGTAGTCAGGGTGGATCACCAGACAGGCCAGCTCTGCAGCTTTTTCTCCCGAAAACAAATGGATAGCCGCACAGCCAATAATCATACCGTCCAGAGAAATGACCCGGAACAGCCGAATTTCGCGTTCCAGCTCTTTTCTGGAACGTCTTCTGAGAATGCCTTTTTGTTCCAGAGGCCTGATGAGCTCAAGAATCCCCCCCACATCCTCAATACTGGCAGCACGAATTTCTTCATAACGGTCACGCGAAACCATTGTGCCAGAGCCGTTACGGGTAAAGAGCTCCAGTAGCAGTGAACCGTCCTGCTCATAGCTGATCAGCTGTGCGCGCTCCACTCCACCGTGACAGGCAGTGATGGCTGAGGAAAGCAGTCTCCTGTCCTCACCATCAAGATTCTGGAGTAATTTTTCAGCTTCCTGGGGGGAAAGACGACTGATCTGTTGACCATGCCGGTTCTGGACGCCATCAAATTGTGAGTACAAAAGCAATTTTTCGGCTTCAAGGTGGATGGCCGTATGGGTGGCGACTTCTTCCACCGCCATGTTGAACAGCTCGCCTGTCGGTGAATGACCGAGGCAGGAGAGAAGCACTATGTAGCCACTGTCTAGTTGCTGCTGGATAGCTTCTTTATCTATTTTGCGAATCGCACCGGTGTGGAGAAAATTCTGTCCATCGATCACACCCAGAGGTTTTGCAGTCACGAAATTGCCACTGATAACCCGAATGCTGGCCCCATGCATAGGAGAGTTAACCAGGCCGAGTGAAAGCTTGGATTCAATTCGTGCACGAAGATTACCCACAGCATCCATGACGCATTCAAGACACTGACGATCCGTAACCCGTATTTCATTATGAAATTTGGACTCAAGGTTCCTGGCACTCAGGCGTTCCTCTATCTGAGGTCGCGCGCCGTGGACAAGAACCAGTCGAATGCCCAGACTGCTCAGCAAGGCAATATCGTTGATGATATTGTTCAGATTAGGGCTTGCCAGAGCTTCACCGCACAGAGTAATGACAAATGTTTTGCCATGGTGGGCATGGATGTAAGGTGAACTCTGCCGGAAAAATTTTACGTAGCTCTTATTCAAATTCATGACTGTTTTTATCTTCATCCTGGCGTTAATCAGAGGCAGAATCGTCGTATCAGAGATCTCAGTAGCTCAATGGTTGGATGAATTCTGTCCATGGAAAGGTACTCATCAGGTTGGTGGGCCTGATCAATATCACCCGGCCCCAGCACCACTGTATCCATTCCCATCCGGCTGAAGAAGGGCGCTTCCGTAGTGAAAGCAACGGATTTTGCTGAATAGCCTGTTAAACTTTCGCAGGCTTTGATCAGGGGAGAGTCAACAGCGCCCTCAAATGGATCAATACTGTCGTGAATAGCCGCCAGAGAAAATTTTACATTGTCGGCTCTGGCGATGGGGAGAAGACGCTGTTTCAGAGTCTCTCGCAGCTCCCGGCTGTCCATGCCGGGCAAGAGACGCACGTCGAAATCCAGATCGCAGTGGCCACAGATCCTGTTAGGATTGTCGCCACCATGAATGCAACCAAGATTGATGGTAGGCGTAGGCACAGCAAATCCGGGATTATTGTATTTATGGGCCAGTTCTTCCCGGAACGTCATGATTTCAGTAATCACTTTATGGGCTGTTTCCATAGCATTCCTGCCAAGTGCCGGGTTGCTGGAATGACCGGACTGCCCGAGAATCCGGATGCGTTCCATCATGATACCTTTATGCATGTAAACAGGCTGCATGCCTGTAGGTTCACCCACTACAGCGTAACGGCCCTTGGGTTTGCCAGCAGCTGAGAGGGCTCTGGCACCGTTCATTGAGGATTCTTCGTCCGCTGTTGCCAGAATAATCAAGGGAGCCTTAAGGGGGGCTTTAAGATAGTCTTTCACTGCCTCCATGACGAGACCAAAGAATCCCTTCATGTCGCAGATCCCCAGACCATAAAACCGGTTATCGGATTCGTTGAGTGAGAAAGGATCGAACTGCCAGAGATTTTCATCGTATGGCACGGTATCGGTGTGCCCGGCCAACACCAGCCCACCCGGACCTGAACCCAGGGTGGCAATCAGATTGGCTTTCAGCGGTGTTTCCGGAATGGGCATGATCTCACAGCAAAACCCCATGTTTTCGAGCCAGCCAGCCAGTTCATGAATCACTGGCATATTGCTCATATCCAGCTCAGGCTGTGTGGAACTGACAGAGGGAATCTTTATCAACCGCGACAGGACTGCTTTCAGATCAGGTTGCTGGATTCCAGTCATCATCGGGCCCTTGATTCTAAATGTTGGAAAATTGGACAGAAAAAACAAATATGCCAGATCATCTGACTGTCAGACTCCTGATACTGAAATCAACAGCCTTTTCAGCATGATAACAGCCCTTCTTATGGATAGGTACGTGAGATTAGGCCTCGGGCTCAAATACTGCAAAGGGCTCGCAGAAGAGCCCTCTCGTTAACCAAAAATAAATTTCAAGATATGGAAGAAGACAATAGCAAGGAAGGCCCCGGCGGGCAGCGTGATTAACCAGGACATAAAAATAGTGCCAATCACTCTCAAGTTAAGAGCACCAATTCCTCTGGCAAGACCAACACCTAACACGGCACCCACCAGAGTATGAGTGGTGGAAATGGGTAGTCCAGTGCCTGAAGCCAGCACCACGGTGGTTGCTGCTGCCAGTTCTGCTGCAAAACCTCTGCTGGGGGTTAGCTCAGTGATTGCTGTACCTATGGTCGCCATGACTCTATATCCATAGGTGGCCAGACCCACCACAATACCTCCAGCCCCCAGAAGCAGTGCCCAGCTTGGCATGGCCGCTTTACCGGTGATTTCACCGCCACTAATAACAATACTGGCCACAGCAGCCAGAGGGCCTACCGCATTAGCGACATCGTTGGAGCCGTGGGCAAAAGCCATGGAGCAGGCGGTGAATATCATCATTACGCCGAAGACTCTCTCGACACTGGAAAAGTGGAAAGCTTTGTCGGCTTGTGCATCTTCCTTGATTTTGGAAAGTGCCATTTTTCCGGCCAGCATGACCAGCAGACCAATCAATAGCGAGAGCAGGCTGCTTTCCTGATAATCCAGAGGCAGACCAATATGCTTGAGCCCTTTAGTCAGGGTCACCATGGCCATCATAAAACCAACCAGAAACATATAGATTGGTACATAACGTTTGGCATTTCGGAAAGGGTTGTCTGTATCCAGTATGAGTTTCTGGACGCTCATGAAAATCATGAAGGAAATAAAGCCAGACATGATCGGGGAGACAACCCAGCTGGCAACGATTGAGCTGACTTTTCCCCAGTTCACGGCATCTACCGAGATGCTGACAGCCGCAAAGCCGACGATGGCACCAACAATGGAGTGTGTAGTCGATACCGGCCAGCCGTAATGGGTGGCAACCAGTAGCCAGGTTCCCGCAGCCAGCAGGGCTGCCATCATGCCGTAAACCAGCAGCTGTGGATTCTCCAGTAGTGCTGGCATGTCGGGATCAATGATCCCTTTTCTGATGGTATCAGTAACCGATCCTCCGGCCAGATAGGCGCCCAGAAACTCGAGGCAGATGGCAATGATAATGGCCTGCCTGATGGTCAGAGCCTGGGAACCGACCGAGGTTCCCATGGCATTGGCGACATCGTTAGCCCCCACGCCCCATGCCATGAAGAAACCAAACAGACAGGCCAGAACCAGCAGTATCGTTCCATACTCAGCGATAATGCTCATGGATGTTATTCCAGTCAATAGAGTTAACGGGCAAGCAGCAATTGAAGATAACTGCCAACTCTTGATGCTCGATCTGCCAGGTCACCGACCCAGTCAATAATTTTGTAGAGGAAAATGACATCCACAGGTGGGAGGTCTTTTTCCAGTTTGAATAGAATTTTTCTGACTTCAATCTGATGTTTGTCGGTATCGCTTTCTATTTGGTCCAGCTCTTCAATGAGTTCTTCGACCAGACTGACTTCCCTTCCCCTGAAGCCGGTCTCAAGCAGCTCATCAAGTTCATCCATGGCTCTGACTGCCTGAGCAGAAGTGGCGATGGAGCGCTTCAGGTAGTCAAGAAAAGCCTCTCTCATTTCCTGGGGTATCATCATTTGTCTGCCCAGCACAATGCCTGCAATATCCTTGGTCCTGTTCGCTACTTTATCCTGCACTGTCACGATCTCCAGAAGATCATTTCTGGGCACTGGCAGAAACAGGCTTTTGGGCAGGGAGAGGCGAACATTCTTTTTGATGACATCAGCCTCGTGCTCCAGTTCTACGATGGTTTGCTGAATACTTTCAACTTCCTGCCAGTCGCCTTCAAATGCTGCTTTGAAAAACGGTTCCAGCTGTATGGCGCATTCGTGCGCTTTGGCTATATGTTTTTGTATCGGGCCAATAGGAGAGCGGCCAAATACACTTGATAGTAGGTTGCTGGTTGGCATAGTCGCAGACCTTTTGGGTTGAATTTATGATGGGCATATTGCCCGTCGTCTATGGCGAACGACTTACAGAACTCGCTTCCTATCCTGTCCACTGGAACAGGATAGCTGATCAAAAATTATAGGAGCTGACTAAAATTTGTATACTGTAATGCCTATTGCATCTCAAGTATTTCGACCATTCACGCGCTCGTTTCTCATAACAAACTTTTCTGCTTAGAGTTAAAATGAACCTTTTCAAGTCGTCGGTCAGCTAACCCATGAGTACTGAAACAGAGTTAAAGTTGTCGCTGCCACAGGAGCAGATACCTGTCCTTAAGACACTACCTTTCTGGAAAAAGTTCACCAGCTCGGCACCTGAAACGTTTCATTTGGGCAATACCTACTTTGATACGGCTTCTCTGACACTGAATCAGGCACGGGTTGCTTTGCGTATCAGAGAGAAAAATGGTCAATTTTTTCAGACGCTGAAAACCAGAGGCGAGAGTATTAACGGGCTGACTCGCCGGGGAGAGTGGGAGTGGTCAATAGAACGCCCGGAACTGGATATTGCGGGTTTACAAAAGGTTTGGCCAGAAGCATTGGGAGCCTTGACTTCAAAGGACCTGATACCGCTCTTCTCAACCGATTTTGAGCGAACCTGCTGGCGGGTAGAGTGGTCTGAGCCGACAGCCAGAGTTGAGGTTGCTTTGGATTACGGTCATATTTGCTCAGGTGATGAAAGCAGTGTCATCTGTGAGTTGGAGCTGGAGCTGGTGACAGGTGATGAAAATGCGCTTCAAACGATTGCTGATCAACTGGCAAAAGCCATTGATTTGAAGCCGGCAGACAAGAGCAAAGCAGAGAGAGGGTTTGAATTGCTTCAGCGAAGCTGAGGTCTCTTCGCTCAGATACTTATGAAGCTGGCCAGTACCAGAACGGTTGCCAGCCCTGACAGAGCCTGAAGCAGCGTGGCCAGGGTGAACGACTTAAACCCCGTGGCCGGACTGATTCCGGAAAACTGGGTCACTACCCAGAAATAACTGTCATTGGCATGGGTAACCAGCATGGAGCCGCATCCTGCCGACAAAAAGGCCAACAGTCGACCATTGTCGGAGTCCAGGCCCAAGCCAGGCAGTAAGGGATCAAGCATCGACGCGGCACTGATTAAAGCTACAGTGGAAGAGCCCTGCGCGGTTTTGAACAGTGCTGCTATGAGAAATGGCAAAATCAGCCCAAGACTCTCTGGCAGCCCTTCAGCAATTCTGGCAATGTGTCCAGTCTGAGCCAGTATTCCCGCAAGTGCGCCACCGGCTGTAATGATCAAAATAATCATTGCGCATGAGTGAATACTCTCACTGAAAATCTCAGTGAACCCGTTCTTGCATTGGCGAATCAATGGCAGGCTGGCCAGCAAACCCAGAAACAGCGCATTGGCAGGTTGTGAAAGGAAAGTAGCCCAGCTCTGCTCTTTATTGCCTGCTTGAAAGTTAGCCAGGGACATCAGTAGCAAAGGTAAAAAGATAGGGATAGTAGCTGCCCAGACGTTTTTGTGATGGGGAAGGTCTGATTGAGGGGGAGTACCAACCATTTGGCCCTCATAATCAGAAGCTGGCTCATTCAGCCAGCGGGTGACCCAGTTGCCCCACAATATGGCTACAAAAGTGGATAAGAGAGCTACTCCCAGCGCCCAGGGAATCACCAGACTGGGAGATATTCCCAAAATCAGGGTTGCCGCTGCAGGGCCGGGTGTGGGAGGGACCAGAGAATGGGTTGCAAACAGGCCTCCCCCAAGAGCGACGCTGAGAGAGATCGGGTTACACTTTACTCTCCGGGCAACAGACTGCCTGATACTGTTGAGCAGGATGAATCCAGAGTCACAGTAAACAGGAATCGAAATAATGTATCCGGCAATCCCCATAGCCAACGCAGGGAAACGATTGGCGATAGAAAAAATCAGCTTCTCTGCCAAAAGAAAGGCTCCCCCCGATTGCTCCAGAATATTGCCCAGCAATACACCAAAAATGATCAGGAGAGCGACATCGCCAAATGTCTTCCCCATATCATGAGATACCAGGGGAGTCAGTTCAGAGATCGGTATGCCTGAAAAAAAACCTGCCGCATAGGCGCAAATAAGCAGAACGATGAATGGCGAAAACTTGAAACGACCAATGAGTACCAGAACGACGGCTATCAGTGAAAGTATGAACAAAAAGCTATGCAGTATTAATAGGTCCACAACGAAGTTTCTTTAGATAATGGTATTGATTAAAAGGGAGTATAGAGGGGAGAGGGTCACCCCGTATCCAGCATGCTGTTTATGCAGGGCATCAGTCGGGGGGGATTCTGGCGATATACTTAATTGAACGATTGCTTTAAGCCTGAATTTTACTATAGGCATAAGCGGACGGTTTAGTGGAGAATACATAGATGGAAAATTTTTCAAGGTAAGAAGGAAACAACAGTGCCCAGTGTCCGGGAGCCGAAGTCAAACGCCAATAAATTCAGGGCTTCACTCAAGAACAGAGAACTCCTTCTGGATCTGCAGACGGTGGTCTCTGATCTGGTTCAGACGGGTCGGCTCAGGCCACCTGCAGCTGATGAAATATTGGCTCGTCATCGCAATGCTGATCAACTTAAGCTTCACCCTCTGGAGTACATTGCCTCACAGGCGCTGAAAGATGCCCGCAAAGGCGGCTCTCTCGATCTCGATACGTTGATGCTCTGGCTGGCGAATCTGTCAGGTCAGGAATATTTTCATATTGACCCATTGAAAATCGATGCCACGGCCATTACTCCGGTCATGTCTCACGCTTATGCTTTACGACACCAAATTCTGGCGGTAGAAGTCACGGCTGATGAGATTGTTATCGCTTCAGCGCAACCCTGGCACAGCGGTTGGGAGGATAATCTCAGGCATACTAACCGCAAGGAAATCCGGCGAGTTGTTGCCAGTCCGACTGATATCCGAAGATACACCTCGGAGTTTTATCGACTGGCACGTTCTGTTCTGGGCGCTAATGAACAGAATGGCGTTCAGTCCACTCAGCTGAACAGCTTTGAGCAGATGCTTGAGCTGGGCAATATGAAAGCTCCGGACGCCAATGACCAGCACATTGTCAATATTGTGGATTGGCTGCTCCAGTACGCCTTTGAGCAGCGGGCCAGTGATATCCATGTTGAACCCAGGCGAGAGCAGACTCATCTGCGTTTTCGAATTGATGGGGTGTTGCACCTTATCTATCAGATGCCGGCCAAAGTGGCTACTGCCGTGACCAGTCGTCTGAAGATTCTCGGTCGAATGAATGTGGCAGAGAAAAGAAAGCCTCAGGATGGTCGGCTCAAAACCCGCAACCCGGATGGCAATGAAGTCGAACTGCGGCTTTCAACCTTGCCGACTGCGTTCGGGGAAAAACTGGTGATGCGGATCTTTGATCCGGATGTTCTGGTCAAAGGATTTCGAGAACTGGGCTTTTCCAGAGAAGACGAACGTCGCTGGACTCACATGACTGCGCAGCCCAATGGGATTGTTTTGGTCACAGGCCCTACCGGCTCAGGTAAAACCACCACGCTCTATTCGACTCTGAAAACTTTGGCCACCGATCAGGTGAATGTCTGTACCATTGAAGATCCTATTGAAATGGTGGAATCCAGCTTCAACCAGATGCAGGTCCAGCATAACATTGATCTGACGTTTGCCAGCGGTCTGCGTGCACTTCTACGTCAGGACCCGGATATTATTATGGTGGGGGAGATTCGGGATCTTGAAACCGCTGAAATGGCGATTCAGGCGGCACTGACCGGTCATCTGGTGCTTTCCACTCTGCACACTAATGACGCACCGTCCGCAATAACCCGTCTGCTGGAGATTGGTGTTCCCCACTATCTCATCAAAGCTACGGTTCTGGGTGTTATGGCTCAGAGGCTAGTCAGAGTTTTGTGTCCTTCCTGCAAACAGTCAGTAAAATTCGACAAATCCGGTTGGAAATCCCTCACTCGCCCCTGGTCAGTTCCTGCACCAGCGCAGATCTTTCAACCTGTGGGTTGTGTGGAATGTCGGGATACCGGCTACAGGGGGCGAGCGGGTGTTTATGAGTTAATGCCTATGTCTCAACCTTTGAAGGATATGCTGGCAGAGAATGCCGATATAGAGAGTCTTCGTCGCCAATCTATTAAGGAAGGTATGTACAGTCTTCGTCTTTCCGGAGCTCAGAAAGTCGCAACAGGATTAACAACCATCGAAGAAGTAATGAGGGTGACGCCAGACCAGCAGCACTGACTGGCTCTCAGCTACTGAAGGAAATGCTTGAAGTCTCCCACTGACTATTCGATATTAATATCTTAAGTGACAGTGGAACAGTCGAATAATAATGAAAATACTTACCCTTACAAGCTTGCTTTTATTTCCTTTTGCGGTTCAGGCGCAGAAGGTAATGGAACTGCAACCAGCCGAAGCACCTCAATCATTTGTTGAGCAGATGCAGCAGAATTTTGATCCGGCCGTGGCCGATCTTGTGCTGGAGTCCTATTTGAACAGCCTGCTCAAGGCAAACGCTATCAAAGATGGGGCCAGAAAATCATCCATAAAATATTCTGTAAAGGCCAACCGGGAAGGTGAGTTGGTGGTGACTCGCTATCAGCAACTGGAGCAGGGACTGGTCAGAAACAATAATACCCTGGTAGTATACGGCGTTGGTCATACTTTGGAATCAGACTGTTCCAGCATTGAGCAGCGTTGCTGGATTTTGTACCCCGATAAGGATGAGCGTTGGGTTGAAATAGAATATGCACCCAAAGCCATAAGGGAACTGGCCAAAGGAATGGGATTACTCATCAAGGAACTGCAGAGGTGATTTCAGGCTGCGGACCTTGAATGGGTCAGGCTAAGCATCTCTTTTGCGTGGTTGAGCGTGGACTCGGTCATTTCGACTCCACCCAGCATTCGAGCGACCTCTTTAACACGACGATCGCCATTCAGGCCGACAATCTCGGTGGAGGTTTTGGCATTGCGGACCTTCTTGCTAACGTGCAAATGCTGATGCCCCTGTGACGCCACCTGAGGCTGATGGGTGACACAAATTACCTGACTTCTTTCCCCCAGCTCCCTGAGCATGGCTCCGACGATTTCCGCAGTTCCACCGCCAATGCCGACATCCACTTCGTCAAAGATCATACTGGGGATATGAGAGGTTTGAGCGGTTATCACTTGAATGGCCAGACTGATTCTGGACAGTTCACCACCAGAAGCTACTTTGGTTAATGCTCTGGGTGGCTGACCCGGGTTGGTCGTTACCAGGAATTCGATGTCTTCAGCACCATTGGGTGAGAGAGTGCTGCTCTCTACCGGTGTCAGGGCAATGACGAACTGTCCGTGGGGCAAGCCCAGCAAGGCCATACGCATGGTGACTTTTTTCTCAAGCTGTCTGGCTGCAGATTGACGTTTTCCGGATAGTTTTTCGCTTTGGTTCTGAAACTCGGATTTCAATTCGATCAGTTTTTGTTGTAACGCTTCAACTCGTTCATCGCCGAACTGGATGCTCTCCAGCTCAGAGCTGAGGGTGTTTTGTTTTTCCAATAACGCTTCGGGCTGAACCCTGTGCTTTCTCGCAAGGTCGTATATAGCGCTGAGACGTTCATCCACATCCTGCATTCTGGCCGGATCAGCATCAAAATGATCAATGAAGTGATTGATTTCCCCTACCGCTTCCTCGACCTGAATCTGGGCAGAGGACATCATCTCCAATGTGTTGCTGATGGCTGGGTGATCCATGTCCAGATCGCCCAGACGCTGCAGACAGACAGACAGTTGCTGGAGAATGTTGCCGGTCTCATTGTCGGAGCAAATAGTGTTGATCTCATGACAAACCGAAAGAGTGCTTTCAGCATGGGATAACTGTCTGAGTTCTAGCTCAAGCTGTTCCAGTTCTCCTTCCTGAAGTGACAATTGTTCAAGTTCCTGAAGTTGATAGCTGAGCAGTTGAACTCTTTCATTCTGTTCTTTGCGGTTATGGGCCAGTGTATTCAGCTCATGATGCGTCTGGTTGAACTGATGAGCAATGCAAGCCACTTCGGAGGCTAGTTTTTGTAGACCGGCATAATCATCCAGTAGCAGTCGATGGCTGTTTTTTTTCAGTAACGACTGGCTTTCATGCTGGCCGTGAATATCAATTAACCGCTCACCAATGCCCCGAAGATCGGCAAGGGGAGAGAGTGTTCCATTGATATAGGCACGGGACCGTCCTTCTTTGGTAATGACTCTGCGGAGGATGCACTCATCATCACTGGTCAGATCTTTTTCCCGGAGCCACGCTTTGGCCGCAGAGCAATGACTGATATCAAAAGAAGCCTGTATTTCAGCTTTGTCCGTGCCTTGACGAACGCAATGACTGTCGGTTCTGTCACCCGTGGCCAGACCCAGTGCATCCAGCATGATGGACTTGCCAGCACCGGTCTCGCCGGTAATCACAGTCATTCCGGATTGGATGTCCAGATCCAGCTGGTCAACGATGGCAAAGTTGCTGATGGACAATTGGGTCAGCATGATGAATACCCGCTAGTGTAGCGTGACTGTTTATATATACAGTAACCTGATGTGAGACATTCGTAAAGTTGGAGCTAAAAAAAATACTCTGATTACGACCAGATTGAGACCAGAGCATGTTGTGATTTTGTTCTGCAGATCAGTGTTTTGCGAAATGATCGGTTGCGTTAAAAAAACTGTTTGCAGGTCTTGAATCCAGATTTCGTGACCCAATATACGTTTCATCAAACGATTTGACTCCCGGTCGGAGATTCTGGAATGACAGTAGAAAACAGCAAACCTGATGAGCAGGAAATGGAAGAAGCCACCGAACAGCAGGCAGAAGAAAGCTTGCTGAACGAAGAAGGTGGTGTTGAGCTGGACAGTGAAGGTGATCTGACCGACGGCCTTGAGAGTCAGCTGGAAGCGCTGAACGAAGAGCTGGCCAAAGCGAAAGATCAGACTCTGCGCGCTGCTGCTGAGATGCAGAACATCAAGCGTCGCGCTGAGCAGGATGTTGAAAAGGCTCATAAGTTTGCCTTGGAAAAATTTGTTGATGCGCTGATTCCAGTGGTTGATAGCCTGGAAAAAGGAATAGAAAGCGCTGAACAGGCAGAAGGAGCCCACGAAGCTCTTATAGAAGGCATGAAGCTAACACTGAAGCAGTTTCTGGATGCACTGGGGCGCTTTGGGGTGGAGCAGGAAGATCCGAACGGACAGCCTTTTGACCCGAATTTCCATCAGGCTATGTCCATGGTTCCGAATCCCGATGTTGAAGCCAACACCGTGATTGATGTCTTTCAGAAAGGTTACAAGCTGAATGGCCGTCTGATTCGTCCAGCCATGGTCGTCGTTTCCAAATAGGTGATTTTGTTGAGGAATATTCAAAAAAAGAATGTTTCAACAGCCTTGAAATCAAATCAATTGATCCCATATTGATTTCAAAGGCCAAAAACAGCCGCTCACCACTTATTGGCAAGCGGCCCTCAGCTGAAGAATTGAATTACAGAATTGAACTAAAGAATTTCGCTCTGCAAGCAGGGCAATGGAGAGATTGAACAATGGGTAAAATAATCGGTATTGATCTGGGAACCACCAACTCTTGTGTATCCATTCTGGATGGTGAAAAAGCCAAGGTTTTAGAAAATGCTGAAGGCGGTCGTACCACGCCTTCCATCATCGCCTTCACAGACGATGGTGAGACTCTGGTAGGGCAGCCAGCCAAGCGTCAGGCCGTTACCAACCCTGATAATACCCTGTTTGCCATCAAGCGCCTGATCGGTCGCCGTTTCAAAGACGATGTGGTCCAGAAAGACATTCAGATGGTTCCTTACAAGATTGTTGAAGCTGACAACGGCGACGCATGGGTTGAAGTTAAAGGTGACAAAAAAGCACCACCTCAGATTTCTGCTGAAATCCTGAAGAAAATGAAGAAGACCGCTGAAGACTATCTGGGCGAATCTGTTACTGAAGCGGTGGTTACCGTACCCGCTTACTTCAACGATGCACAGCGTCAGGCGACCAAAGATGCTGGTCGTATCGCCGGTCTGGACGTTAAACGTATCATTAACGAGCCCACTGCTGCTGCCCTGGCCTATGGCATGGACAAGAAACAAGGTGATCAGACCATTGCCGTATACGACCTGGGTGGTGGTACTTTTGATATCTCTATTATCGAGATTGCTGATGTCGACGGCGAGCACCAGTTCGAAGTACTGGCCACCAACGGTGACACTTTCCTGGGTGGTGAAGACTTCGACATGCGTATGATCGACTACCTGGCTGAAGAGTTCAAAAAAGATCAGGGCATCGACCTCAAAGGTGATCCTCTGGCCATGCAGCGTCTGAAAGAAGCCGCTGAAAAAGCCAAGATCGAGCTGTCTTCTGCTCAGCAGACGGATGTTAACCTGCCTTACATCACTGCCGATGCAACTGGTCCTAAGCACCTGAACGTTAAAGTAACCCGTTCCAAGCTGGAGTCCTTGGTAGAAGATCTGGTTCAGCGCTCTCTGGAGCCATGCCGACTGGCGGTAAAGGATTCTGATCTGGATCTGTCTGATATCGACGAAGTCATTCTGGTAGGCGGTCAGACCCGTATGCCAATGGTTCAGGAAAAGGTGGCTGAGTTCTTCGGCAAGGAGCCTCGTAAAGACGTGAACCCTGACGAGGCGGTTGCTATGGGTGCTTCCATCCAGGGTGCGGTGTTGGCTGGCGACGTTAAAGACGTACTGTTGCTGGACGTCACTCCGCTGACTCTGGGTATCGAAACCATGGGTGGCGTTATGACGGCACTGATCGAAAAGAACACCACGATTCCGACCAAGAAGTCGCAGGTGTTCTCTACTGCTGATGACAACCAGAGTGCTGTAACCATTCATGTCTGCCAGGGTGAGCGCAAACAGGCATCTGCCAACAAGTCACTGGGGCGTTTTGACCTGTCTGACATTCCACCGGCTCCACGTGGCATGCCTCAGATTGAGGTCAGCTTTGACCTGGATGCTAACGGTATCCTCAACGTTTCTGCCAAAGACAAGGCTACTGGTAAAGAGCAGTCTATCGTGATCAAAGCGTCTTCCGGCCTGTCTGACGATGAAATCGATCAAATGGTTCAGGACGCTGAAGCAAACGCGGCTGAAGACAAGAAGTTCGAAGAACTGGCGGCTGTCCGTAACACGGGTGATGGTCTGGTACATGCGACGCGCAAGACTCTGGAAGAAGCCGGTGATAAGGCAACGGAAGAAGAGAAGAGTGCGATCAACGAAGCTTTGACTGCTCTGGAAGAGGCTCTGAAGGGGGACGACAAGGATCTCATCGAAGAGAAATCCAAGGCTCTCTCTGAAGCTTCTGCTGGTCTGGTTCAGAAGATGTATGCAGAAGCCCAGCAACCCGGCGCTGAAGGTGCACAGGAGGCTGAATCTTCTTCCGCTGCGGATGACGCCGTAGACGCCGAGTTCGAAGAAGTGAAAGATGACAAGAAGTAAGCCCATTCCGCGCTGCGGTATGAGTTGATTTGGCGGCGCGGGAGCTTTCTCCCGCGCTGTTGTGTTTAAGAGGCTGTCTGAAAGGTTTCGCCGATTTTCCAAACAGTCTCTGATTCAATAAATCGGGATCGTTCCCGATGTATGAAAGCGATTTGGATTATTTCGGTCAGGTGATCTGACGGAACCTGACCACAGGGTGTTACTAATGGCAAAACGTGATTTTTACGAAGTACTGGGCGTAGAAAAGGGGGCCTCTGACAAGGAGATCAAGAAGGCCTATCGCCGTATGGCTATGAAGTTCCACCCTGACCGTAACCCCGATGACAAAGAAGCGGAAGAGAATTTCAAGGAAGTCAACGAGGCTTTCGAAATCCTCTCTGACGATCAGAAGCGTGCCGCCTACGACCAGTACGGTCATGCCGGTGTCGATCCTAATATGGGCGGTATGGGTGGTGCTGGTGGCTTTGGTGGCGCTGGCGGCTTTGGTGACGTCTTCGGTGATGTTTTTGGTGATATCTTTGGTGGTGGTCATTCCCGAAGCTCCGTTCAGCGCGGTGCTGATCTGCGCTATCAACTGGAACTGAGTCTGGAAGAGGCGGTTAAGGGTACTACCAAGAAAATCAAGATTCCTTCTCTGGTCGGTTGTAAGTCCTGTGATGGTACAGGTGCCAAAAAAGGGACTTCCCCTGTGACTTGTAGCACTTGTGGTGGTGTGGGTCAGGTGCGTATGCAACAGGGCTTTTTCTCTGTTCAGCAGACCTGTCCTGACTGTCACGGTACTGGCAAGATGATTAAAGACCCTTGTCGTGAGTGTCATGGAGAAGGTCGGGTTCAGGAATATAAGACGCTGTCTGTTAAGATTCCTGCCGGTGTCGATACCGGTGATCGTATTCGTCTGGCGGGTGAAGGTGAAGCAGGCGTCAATGGTGGTCCAGCCGGAGATCTCTATGTTCAGGTCAGCGTGGTAGACCATCCAATTTTCCAGCGTGATGGCAAACACCTATACTGTGAAGTGCCCATTACCTTTGTTGATGCCGCCCTGGGTGGCGAGCTGGAAGTTCCGACCCTCGACGGCCGGGTAAAACTCAAGATTCCAAAAGAAACCCAGACTGGCAAGTTGTTCCGTCTCCGCGATAAAGGCGTCACACCGGTTCGTGGCGGCAGTCGCGGTGACCTGATGTGTCGTGTGGTGGTAGAAACCCCCGTGCATCTGACCGAACGCCAAAAAGGGCTGATGCAAGAGTTGAAGGAAACCTTTGTCGCAGAAGGTGAACATCGCCAGTCTCCCAAGAAAACGTCCTTCTTTGAAGGGGTTAAGAAGTTCTTTGACGATATGTCGTCCTGATCAGTTTGCCAGATTGAAAATAAAAAAGTGGCATTAGCGCCACTTTTTTTGTGTAGCCTTCTTCATCTATGGCGTACAGAAATATTTCTCGTATTCGCCAAGAAAGTATTGATGGTCAAAGAGCTCTGTGATCATGGCTCCCAGTCCTTCGTTTTTGTTTCTGAACGGGTTCTTTAGCATTTGCTTCACTATTAGAAACTCCCGAAAACCAACCTTTGGACTATCGATATCACTATCGAACCTTGTTATGTCAATGTAAGTGAAAATCAGGCGATCTTCTTCGGCAATGACGACGGTGTTCCAAGCATGGTTTTTACATGTTGAAAACAACTTATCGGTCAGGTAAACATTTGCCAGTACGTCAGGAAACAGTTGTTTCAGTTGATTAAAAACAACCATCCCCAATACCGTGTATTTATCACAGTCGCCAATCCCTCTCCGCCAAAATTCAACTATCGGACGTTCTTTTGAGAAAGTCAGCTTCAGCTCGCCTTCATCTACTTTTGCGTAGTGAAGCTTTTGTGTGACAATCAGTGCTGTCAGGTAGAGCAAACTATAAATCGTTGGTTTTTTTGTTGTCTGTTTGACTATGTCTTCAACGTACTTGAAAATCTCCTCCTGATCGTTCGTTGAAAAATAGTCCATGGTATCGTATGTAAATAGTGTGTTAAGCCGGAAAAATAGAGCTTTTGGAAGTGGAATAGGCTCTTTTTTACTGTGGTAGTCTACAAGATTACCCAAGTACTCAAACTCAAGGTGGGTTGTGGGGTAGGCAGCACAAGTCTGTTGGTCAGAGATTAGAGATGGGTAGGTGTCCAGGTCAATGCCGCGGAAGTAGAGAGAAGTCGCATCTTCCAGTCTTATGTTTTTACTCACGGCTTCATGAAGAAAATCAGCAGGCACTTTTGAAAAATAGAGTTTTTTTAAATCATAGGCTGATCCGGTGAGTCCCTTGTATCTGGGCAAATCTTCTGTCGTTAGCCCGTGTTCGAACGCTTCCTGAAGGTTAGTATGCGCAAAGTCAGTCAAGACAGAGATGCCGTTTTTATTTAAGCTGCCCGCGAGATCAGAAGGTATTCCATATTTAGCGTAAGCGATAATACGGGTGGCTGAATCAATATCGGCCTCGACGTAGCGATTGGCCGTTTGGGGTGTTAATCCCGCCTTGAGAATCTTTTCTATAAAAATCTCGTCACCCGCTACCCTGGGATGAAACGATGCAACTATATCCGAAGTGATGTTGCGTTGGGTAAAACGGTGAATATCATATGGGCTGACCATTGGGGCTTCTTGAGCAAAAAGTAGGACTTCTTCTGGTGTGGTTCCCACTTCTATGAGGTACTTAATATCATAGTCGACTAGCCCGGCGCTCAAATAGGGCTCTTTTTTTTCTTGTTCTGTAATATCAGCTTTGATGCAGAAACTCATCGTTACGATTAATGCAGTTATCAGCTTGATAGCATGGTTTAAAATGTTCACGAGCGCACTCCTTTTCAATCAGGTTTCATGACTCACTGAATGTTAGAGTTTTGGAAGAGTGATTAGTTCCCTGAGATGAAAGCCAGACTGGACAAAAAAGTGGCTTTAGCGCGGCTTTTTTGTCCAGTCTTCTTCAATACGGCACACAGAAATATTTCTCGTATTCGGTAAGAAAGTATCGCAAATTGAAGTATTTTGAG
>NZ_JAHHPS010000280.1:0-1228 GCF_024606275.1 Endozoicomonas sp. SESOKO4
GGGCATTGGTTGATTTGTACTCGGTGCAGCAACTGGTGTCACGAGTGAAGGCAGGAAGAGAAACCTGGCCTGAAGTTGACGACCATATCTATGGAAGGTTGTTGGGTGCAAAACGCAGCAATGATCCTGCCATTACTGAACAGGCAGAGGCACTTAGGCCATTGGTTAATTTGTACTCTTTGCAGCATCTGGTGTCACAAATGCAGGCAGGGAGAGGAACCTGGCCTGAAAGTGACAACCATATTTATGCAAGGTTGAGGAGTGCAAAACATAGCAATGATCCGGCCATTGCTGGGCAGGTAAAGGCACTTAGGCGATTGATTAATTTTTACTCTGTGCAGCATCTGGTGTCACAAATGCTGGATGGGAGAGGAACCTGGCCTGAAGATGACAGCCATATCTATGCAAGGTTGAGTAGTGCAGAACGAAGCAATGATCCGGCCATTGTTGAGCAGGCACAGGCACTTAGGCCATCGGTTAATTTGTACTCTGTGCAGCATCTGGTGACACAAGTGCTGGCAAGGAGAGCAACATGGCCTGAAGATGACAGCCATATCTATGTAAGGTTGAGGAGTGCAGAACGAAGCAATGATCCGGCCATTGTTGAGCAGGCAAAGGCACTTGGGCCATTGGTTCATTTGTACTCTGTGCAAAATCCGGTCTCACAAGTGCAGGCAGGGAGAGGAACCCGGCCCTAAGATGGGAACTATATCTGTGCAAGATTGAGTAGTGCAAAACATAGCAATCATCCGGTCATTGCTGAGCAGGCAAAGGCACTTGGGTCGTTGGTTGATAAATATACTAGTAAGTCGCGAGCCAAATGATGGCTTTGTCACCCGGGGTTTCACATCAACAATTCTCTGCTCAATATTCGTCATTACAACCCGAATCAGACGATTGAGGTGAACCACGTCGGGTCCGGGTAATCACCTTGCTCTAGCTCCGTGATCGTCACTGACTTCATCGCTTTTCTCAAACCGGGTTTTACGACAGTCATCAGGTATAAAACATCGGCGTCTCAGTGGCATGCCAGCACGTTTGCCATGGATGAAGGAATCTATGAATCACCATGTTTTGGTTCTGTGCGCATTATCCTCTCGTCTACCATCACTGCTCCTATCCGTAGAAAACAGAGGATAGAACCATTAAAAGTCTACTCTTGCAGGTATTGGCCTTTGTGCCTTTCGTCTGCCCGGTTGAGCCGCAGACTTACCGTTTTATCGTCGAG
>NZ_JAHHPS010000281.1:0-5332 GCF_024606275.1 Endozoicomonas sp. SESOKO4
ACAAACCTGTGGCGAGACCGTCATCGGTCGGGATGGCCAGCGGCGGCCATGCGGGGTTGTCTGCCCAAATGCCAGAGCCCTGACGATTCACAGAAGCAGACACCACAGCGGACAACAAACCTGTGACGAGACCGTAATCGGCGAGGATGGCCAGCTGCGGCCATGCGGGAGGGTCTGCCCAAATGCCAGAGCCCTGTCAGTTCACAGAAGCAGCTGCCACAGCTGGCAACAAACCTGTGACGAGACCCTAATCTGCGAGGATGGCCAGCTGCGGCCATGCGGGGCTATCCTCACAAATGCCAGAGCACTGAGCGATCATAGATTGAGATACCACACCGGGCAACAAACCTGTGACGAGACCATAATCAGCGAGGATGGCCAGCCCCGGCCATGCGGGAAACTCTGCAGAAATGCCAGAGCTCTGCAGGATCACAAATCCAGATACCACAGCCGGGCAGCAAACTTGTGACCTTATCATAATCGGCGAGGATGTCCAGCCGTGACCATGCGGGATGGTCTGCCCAAACGCCGGAGCCCTGTGGAACACAACACCTCTCCGGTCAGAGCCGAAGAGGTATCAGTAAGAAAGGAGTTAATAAAAGCGTTACAAACTCAAAACTTTCTCGCCGCGAGCGATACCCGTAGTACCACTACGAACCACTTCCAGCACCTGAGTCTGACCGATAGCGGCAATAAAGCCATCCAGTTTGTCCTGGGTACCGGCCAGCTGAATGGTATAAACCGAGCTGGTGACATCGACTATCTGCCCCCTGAAGATGTCCGCAGTGCGTTTTACTTCAGCTCTCAGTGGGCCGCTTGCACGTACCTTAATGAGCATCAGTTCACGTTCAACATGATGGCCTTCGGTCAAATCCACCAGCTTAACGACATCAATCAGCTTGTTGAGCTGCTTGGTGATCTGCTCAATCACTTGTGGATTACCGGAAGTGGTCACTGTCAGACGAGACAACGTCTCATCTTCAGTAGGCGCAACGGTCAGGGTTTCAATGTTGTAATTACGCTGGGAAAATAACCCGACAATACGTGACAAGGCGCCCGGCTCGTTTTCTACCAGTACAGAGATAATCCGTCTCATCAGGTTCTCTCCGTCTTGCTGAGCCAGAGGTCACACATGCCGCCATCCTTGATTTGCATCGGATAGACATGCTCATTGGGATCAACCTGAATGTCCATAAATACCAGACGATCTTCCAGAGAAAAGGCTTTTTCCATCGCAGGCAGCAGCTCCTCCGGGCGAGTGACCCTTATACCTATATGTCCATAAGACTCTGCCAGTTTAACGAAGTCAGGCAGAGACTCCATGTAGGAGTGTGAGTAACGGCTGTCGTACTGCATATCCTGCCACTGTCGTACCATACCCAGCGCCTGGTTGTTGATGTTAATCACCTTCAGGTGCAAATCATATTGCAGGCAGGTTGACAGTTCCTGAATATTCATCTGGATACTGCCTTCACCGGTCACACAGGCCACCTGTTCCTCAGGGAAGGACAATTTGATACCCATGGCCGCTGGCAGGCCGTAACCCATGGTGCCAAGACCACCGGAGCTGATCCAGCGATTCGGCTTGTTAAAACGATAGTGCTGGGCAGCAAACATCTGATGCTGACCTACGTCGGTGGTCACAAAGGCATCACCTTTGGTAACTTGATAAAGAGACTCAATCACCTGCTGGGGCTTGAGAATGTCGTCAGCTTTCTCATAAGTAAACAGGCCTTTTTCTCTCCAGGAATCAACGCTTGCCCACCATTCTGCCCGAGCGGCATTGTCCTGAGAACCCTGATACTCGTCTAACTGAGAGAGCATGTTTTCCAGAACAGCATCGACCGGTCCCACGATGGGGATGTCGGCCACAACATTTTTGGAAATGCTGGCCGGATCTATATCTATATGGATGATCTTGGCGTCCGGACAGAACTTTTCAGTATTATTGGTCACCCGGTCATCAAAACGGGCACCCACCGCCAGAATCAGGTCGGATTGATGCATGGTTTTGTTGGCACAATAGCTGCCATGCATTCCCAGCATTCCGACAAACTGACGATCAGACCCCGGGAAACTCCCCAGACCGTTCAAAGTATTGGTGACAGGCACGTCCAGCTTTCTGGCCAGTTCTGTCAGTAACTTTGATGCCTGTCCCAAAACCACACCACCACCGGCATAAATAACCGGTCTGCGAGCTTTCATCAGCAGTTCAACCGCTTTGCGAATCTGCCCGTTATGACCCTTGGCAGGCGGGTTGTAAGAACGGATTTTGACCTTTTCCGGGTACTTGTACTCGTATTTCTTTGTCAGGTCGGTAATGTCCTTGGGAATATCAACCACCACAGGACCTGGCCGCCCGGTCTGGGCAAGATGGAAAGCCTTGCGGATAACCTCTGGAATATCTTCAGCTTTCTTCACCAGGAAGCTGTGCTTGACGATAGGTCGGGAGATACCCACCATATCCACTTCCTGGAACATGTCAGTCCCGATAAAGCCGGACGGTACCTGACCCGAAATCACCACCATGGGAATAGAATCCATATAGGCGGTGGCAATACCAGTGATCGTATTGGTAGCGCCTGGTCCTGATGTCACCAGCGCAACTCCGGGCTTACCTGTAGCCCGAGCATAGCCGTCAGCCATATGGGTAGCTGCCTGTTCATGGCGCACCAGAATATGGGTAACGGCTTTTTGTCTGAAGATCGCGTCGTAGACGTGCAACAAGGCTCCACCAGGATACCCGTATATATACTCTACCCCTTCATCAGCCAACGAACGGACCACCATGTCCGCGCCGGATAAAAGCTCCACGTTTGCTTACCCTCGGCAGTACTAATTATTAGAAATGAATCGGCTTGACGCCGTTGAGCTAATGCTCATGAACAGCCCATGCTGCCTGAGCGGTTAGGGACTCCGGCCTCTCTTTTTTCACAGCGTACAAAGCAACAAACGCTGTACTCAAGGCCTCAACATTCCTGTATGGGTAGGGTCAGGAATCTGGCACATGACGCCCGGCAAGGCTCATCTGCCAGCATTCCAAGGAATGCTCTGATCAGGGAATGGATAAGTCCCCCGGATTGTCGCATAAACCCCCGAATTCACCTGATTAGGTAGCCCCGGGAGGACACATTCTTTACCTTCACTGGAGCAGAGTCAATAGCGGAACGTAGCAGAATTACGGAAATTGCGTACATTTTAGTGGTAAGGATAAGTATTCAAGATAATCACCACCCTGTCACTCACCCTCTGGCTTTAGCTCAACATCCAGACTCGAACGACAGCGAACGTCCAACCTCAGCGTCGTCTTATCTTATAGTCTGAGAACGTAGCCATGCCCATTTTCATAGTGATCGTCAGCAGAACGACCACTCGCAGAGTGTTACTGGAATTCTTAGATAAGCATGATAGAGGGAACCCGTTTTATTACATGAAATCGGGCAGGGTGAAGGATGATTCCAAATCGTATTGGGGACAGAAGTTCAATAACCTTGTTCAGTTACATGGAAGACTGACAAGACTCGATTCAGCGGCATAGCCTTTAAATCAGTGGTTGCCAACAGGCAATCCACCGGATTTTATCATTGGGTGGCGTGTTAGTTGTTGGGGAGGCGTTGACGGATGAGTAATTCTAACTGTTCTATTTTTTCGTCGCTACGTTTAAAGCCTGCATGGGTGGCTTCAGTAAGAGCACCAATGGCAGTTTTAATTTCTGAGAGTTCACGGTCATGCTGTGCAAAGCGCAAGCCATTTTCCCGCTGGTTTTCCATTACAATCTTATGTGTTTCCCCGGTAATCTCGATGAGCCGGTGTACGGCGTTATCCAGCGATTCAAAATAGGATTCAAGTCTCCCTGCACGATGCTCCAGTGACATACCGCGTTTCGTTATCATTTATTGTGAAAGCAGTCAGCATAGCAGATATTGAGAGATTGCACGGAGACACCTAACATACCTACTCAGGGACATCCTTATCGGTTGGAAACATAATGCCTACTCAGGGACATTCTGATCGGCTGGTAACATAATGTCTGGTTCAGCCTCACCGCCAATGACGTCGTCGGGTTGAGGGGCGCAGCCTCGGAAAGAACTGGAAGAGTTGTTATGTTGCAGCTTGTGGCACAAAACTGATTTTTACTTTATACCCAATCGCCTTTGCATAATCTTCGATAGTTGACAACTTTGGAGATGTTTTAGAATTTACATTCTCCAAGCGTGAAATATTACTTTTTTGCGTATGCAGAATTTCAGCCAGTTCTTCCTGGGTTAAGCCTGCTTCTTTACGAAGGGCAATAAGCTGCTTACGTAATTCATAAGCAAGCTCAAGCTCTTCGTACTCTGCCCTCACTTTTGGATTTTCAAGAGCTTTTTTCTTGAAATCAGAAAATGTTGGTCTTGTCATTTTTTGACCTCCTTCATCCGCTTTTTGGCAAGATCCAGCTCTTTTTTAGGCGTTTTCTGTGTTTTCTTGATGTAGGAGTTGAGGATGATGACCTCTTGCCCCTTGACCTGACAAAACAGAGAACGACCTATGCCTTCTTTGCCTTTTGCTCTGATCTCGAAGAGACCATCACCCATTGGAGCTGTATATGGCTTGCCCAAAGCAGGGCCAAATTCTTCAATCATTTCAGCTAGATGGATGAAGTTAGCCAAGATTCCCTCGGGGAAGCTCAGGGTCTCTTCCTCTACCTTCTTGCTGTAAAACGTAATTCGCCACTTCATACAGAAAGGTTATCATACTTGATAACTCTTGCAAGAAATAGTTCCCTGATATTTGTGAAGAGCCTGCTTGCTGCAATATATGGAGGAGACCGGGGATGCTGAAACTTTCAAACAGATGACCACTGATCTGCCTGCTGAGCAGGCGGTAGAGACTGTGAGAAATGCTTCGTTTTTTGGGCGGTTGATGGGTTTGAGTAAGTCAGTATTTCAGCTACGAATTTCAGACAATAGCTCTGGATGATTGTCCAGCAGTCTGAACAGTTTTACCAGTGAAAGTGGTGGTTTGGTTTTGCCATTTTCGTATCGGGAAAATGCGTTAACCCCTCCACCAAACATCTCTCCGGCCTCTTTCTGGTCAAGAGTCAGCTTTTTACGGACATTCGCAAATTCCTCGAAATATTCCTGACTCAAGAAAAGCCCCAGCAAAGAAGCTCCTGCTACTGTGAGGTTTTTTAGGGTATATCAGATGGGGTATTTATTGAAACACAGTTTTATTTGATAAAAGTAATTCAATTAAATCAATGAGTTAAAGCTTTTTCAATATTCTGCCAGAAATTACTTACATTTAGTGGTAAAAGTAAGTATTCAAGATAATCACCACCCTGTCACTC
>NZ_JAHHPS010000282.1:0-2854 GCF_024606275.1 Endozoicomonas sp. SESOKO4
TTTCACTTGCTCATGCTTGGGCAGGCCTCTGCTAGCATTCATGGACGACAGGGCGCGGAACAGCTCGATGTTGAATTGGCCATCTTTGTCTTTCCATTCCAGCCAGCCCTGCACCTCTATCACTTCCTGATGTTTGAGCACGCCCTGGCCATTATTCATGGACGAGAAAGCGCGGAACCGCTCCATATTGAACTCATCATCCTTGTCTTTCCATTCTGGCCACCCCAGTATTTCTTCCACTTCATTATGCTTTGGCAAGCCTTTACCATTATTCATGGACGAAAAGGCGCGAAACAGCTCCATGTTGAATTGGCCATCTTTGTCTTTCCATTCAGGCCAACCCAGCACCTCTTTCACTTCCTCATGGTCGAGCATGCCTTTGCTACTATTCATGGACGAGAAGGCGCGGAACCGCTCCATGTTGAATTGGCCATCTTTGTCTTTCCATTCAGGCCAACCCAGCAGCTGTTTCACTTGCTCATGTTTGGGCACGCCTTTGGTATGATTCATGCCCGAGAAAGCGCGGAATAGCTGTATACTGAACTCGCGATCTGCGTCTTTCCATTCCGGCCAGTTCAGTACCTCTCTCACTTCTTCACGTTTGAGTATGCCTTTGCTACTGTTGATGGACGAGAAGGCGCGGAACAGCTCCATGTTGAATTGGCCATCTTTGTTTTTCCATTCAGGCCAGCTCAGCACTTCTTTTACTTGCTCATGTTCGGGCACGCCTTTGCCATGATTCATGGACGAGAAGGTGCGGAATAGCTCCATACTGAACTCGCGATCCTTGTCTTTCCATTCGGGCCAGCCCAGAACCTCTTTCACATGCTCATGTTTGAGCATGCCTCTTGCGTTGTACATGGACGAGAAGGATCGGAATAGCTCCATATTGAACTCACCATCCTCCTCTTGCCACTCCGGCCAGCTCAGTATCTCTGCCACTTCCTCATGTTTTGGCAAGCCTTTTGTGTTACACATTGACGAGAAGGCGCGGAACAACTTCATGTTGAACTCACCACGCTTATCCTTCCATTCAGGCCAGCCCAGTATTGCTTTCACTTCCTCATGTGTGGGCACACCTTTGCCATTATTCATAGACGAGAAGGAAGTCAATATATCCAAACTCGCTAAATATTCGAGTTCACACTGGCTACGTTTTGCGAAACTGAGGATATGCTTTTTTGTGCAATTTAGCATGCAGGTTAGCATGCCTGTATTTTTGAAGTTTTCAGAAAGGTGCCCAAAAAAAGTTGCGGCATTATCGAAGAAAGCATTAAAAGACTCTCTCTCAACGAAACAAAGAAGCTTATAAAAAGTGTCTTTTACATTGATGTTTTTTTTCTTGAATATCTCAATCAGGGTTTGTGCTTTTTCCAGCTCTTCCTTACTTAATTCGTATTGGATACTTTCTTTCATTTTTTTCAATAGGTCATCGGGGATCTGGGGGGCTGCCCGATTCCTTTTTTTGGCCGGAGCCCCTGCCACAACTGTTTTTGAATGATTTCTCTTTCTGCCCGAGCCCTTCTTTTTTTTCTGATCAGGTTCTGATGCATCCGGCTCTGTTTCTTTCTGGGGTTGTCTTGCTCTTTTTTGACCGTGAGTACCCGCCAGGCAGTTGTTGCATAAAAACGCTGAAACGGCTGCTTCATTGGCTATCCGACTTAATTCCTGTTGATTCAGTGGCTTGTGACACTTCGAACAAGTGACAACCGAACCTCTGGTATCCTGCTCTGCTGAAGGTTTCAGTGACTCATCGTCTCCATCACCACTGTCGCCCGCCGAACCGGTTGTCTGTTTACGGGCAGCGGCTCCGCTCATCTGGCCTGTTGTCGAGGTGGTTGATGCTTTGATTATTCTGGAGGGTTGATTCTTTTTCCTGGTGCCCGCCTGTCGGCCAGAATATTTGCCAGAAATGATCTCACGGTAAACACAGAGTTCCTGATCATGCCCTGCCAACCATCTCCCAATCAGCCCCGGATGCATCGTGTCGGGATCTGATCTTTCCAGATCCAGAAGATCCGCTTCAGTCACCATGATCCGGTCTGACAAAATCCGGGCCAGCGTGGTTTGGCCTGTCATAGTTGCCCATAGACGTTTAATGCGTAACATTCGAAGGAGTTGTCTTTTATGTTGCAGGCATTTTTTAACAGGGCTGAGAGCAAGGGGAACGTCAGGCTGGGGCTCCGGGTGAGAATCCCAGTGGTTTCCGTCAGGTGGCTTATCGCCATCATCTCCCCCGGCAGCCCCCGTGGCTATCAGCATATTGGAAGTGTTCTCCGGAACTTCAGGGGACATAGCCAACAGGTTAATGTGGCGGGTTGGCTTCATTGACCAAAAGGGCAGGGGCAACAACTCATTCCCACCGCTGGGATCCGCAGGGCCTGAAAGCATGGGAACCAGCGTTTTGTGACACCCGCGAAGAGGCTTGGGCAGTTCAGGTTCAGCTAACTTACCGGCATACAAGAAATGAGCTGGCAGCGGGTTTGAGCCGACGAGTCCCAGTGCAGGCAGCGATTCCCCGAACATTATTGTCACTAGCAGAAGCAGTGATCGGACTACTGAGTAGAAAATTTGGTTTTGTTGTGATCGTCTCATAGATCCAGACTTAAAAATCAGCGTCTGTGAATCCATTCGCTATTGGGCCAAATTCGTACGTCATCTGACATAAGGCTCAGGCCCATTCAGTGATGTTTGCGTCAGATTGTATAGCACCGAAATGGCGAGCCTACCATGAACAGAATTGGTAAAAAGCTTTTTTTCAGAAGCTTCTATTCTGTAAGACGACACAGGTCTTTTTATAAAGTACTCCCACTCCCATCAAGTAAATCTAATTCCTGACAACTCTCATAAACAT
>NZ_JAHHPS010000283.1:0-1061 GCF_024606275.1 Endozoicomonas sp. SESOKO4
GTAATAGACAATTAGCCGAAACTTGAAACACCTTCTGATGCCATACTTCCCACGCTACTTACAACCAAAAATAGAAGAGGCCTTGCAGGATACCCCTGTAGTTTGCCTGCTCGGGGCTTGTCAGGTGGGCAAACCTTGATTCCGGCAGCCTCAAATACACGTAGTTAAGAGAAACATTTCGCGTCACCATCAGTGATGGAAAACGACATAGCAAAATATTTTTCACAACAAAAAAGCCGATGAGCATTCCACTCATCGGCTTTGTTATATTGGCAGTCAGGTGACGGTTATTAAACCCCCACTTCACCACCACCGTCTTTCATAATCACCACCGTGGAAGAGCGCGCCCTGTTTGCACCGCTTGCATCGGTTGCGTCGATTGTCCCAGCGGCAGGCCAATTCGATGGATGCTGCATATTCAGGAAGAAGCTCTGGTGATCTGGTGTGAATGCCAGACCGGTCACTTCACAACCATTTGGCCCCACAAAGAAGCGCTTCAGCTGGTCCTGGTTGTCGGCGTTAACGGCCAGCATGTCTTCAGTGCTGTTCAGTTCAGATGGAATAATGGCCAGCATCTGATCATTGGTATTGTCATTAGCGCCACCATCCGTTTGAATCCAAAGCAGACCACGATCATCAAATGCCAGACCGTCCGGGCTGCCAAATTCATTGGCTTCATTCAGACCGGACAGGTTCACCAGAGCACTTTCAGAGGCAAAAGAGCCGAACAGGAAGAACTCCCAGGTAAACTGACTTGGATCGGCCCCTTCATTCCAGCGAATAATATGACCATACTCATTATCTTCTCGGGGGTTGGCCACATTGGTATCGGTATCGGAATCACCGTCCTCATTATCACGATCAGTGTTGTTGGTCAGCGTCACATAAACAGAGCCGGTCTCAGGATCTACCGCGGTCCATTCAGGACGGTCCATTGGGGTAGCACCTACCAGATCAGCAGCGCCTGGCGTATTCAGGATAATCTCAGCCTGGGTTGCGAATCCTGAGATATTACCTAACCTTCCACCATCTTTGGTGGTTGCATCAGGAGTCAGAGGTAA
>NZ_JAHHPS010000284.1:0-3383 GCF_024606275.1 Endozoicomonas sp. SESOKO4
GAGTAACAAAAGAAAACCCAGGCTCTTTAATAAGATGACTTGAATCAATGAATTGGTTAATGACTATTCTCATTGAAAATGATGTGCATTCCAAAGCAGAATCTCCTTCTCCGGATATCCAGGTATTCAGGAATGCCATCGAGTTACTTGAACATCTTGAACCTTCCGATATTTCAAAAATTTCACAACCGTTTAGTGTCCGTCCAGAGTGTGATGGCAGTGTTACCGGTTATCATCGCATCTACTATAGAGGCAAGATGATATTCACAATAATTGGCACTGCAAAAAAAACAAGCTACGAATCTTCACTGACATGTGGTTTTTTGGGAAGTATTAAAACCGAAGACTTGTTTAATGAACTCTATTATGCTCCTGGTGCTCCCGGTTACCAATTGGCAAAGAGTGAATTTGAGGAACAAAGGAAAAAATAGAGTGTTTTAGGGCGTACCAAGAGACTGTTGATAAATGCAGCCCTTCTCTGACTCGTTCCCAAACTGAGACCCGCAGTGCCTAAAAGCTTGGGAACCAGGATTATGCAACACCCTCTCTAAAGCAAGAATTATCTCCTCTTATACTCTGGCTGCTCCGGGAAATCCTCTTCAGGCAGCAAAAGATTATCGCCATTGGTAAGGCCATAGTTTTTAACTTCCACAAAAGACCCGTTCGAGTCCATGAATGAAAGAGTGGCTTTAACAATGCTATTATGAACTTGCATGTCATTGGGCAGCAGATCCGGATCGATTATAGCCAAAGGCATAGGAACAAAACTGGACATATGAGTGCCATAACCATAACGGGAAGCGCCACGGATGGTGGTAACGCTCTTTTCACCATTTTCACCACCAACCAGCAGATCCAAACCTAATGTTCTGATCAGAGGATCTGTACCACCCAGAGGCATTTCATCCGCTTGGTTTACAATCACAAAGTCACCCGGATTGTATTCATTACCCTCTGTCGCCAGAGCAATAGCAAGACCCGCTATATTCAAATCGTTTGAACCGTCTCCGACCGCTTCACTCAACAGAATGGGCTCATCGGGATATTGAGCCAGCACCCTGGCATAACTGATCGGATCGGAAGGATCAATAATGGCCTGATAAGCAATCTCGGCAGGGCTTTCGTAGGCTACCCAGATTTGCTCTTCAAATTCAGCAAAGTCAGCTGGTGATGAGTTACCCATGGCAGCACTGGCTGCCAGCACGTCATCGGCCAATTGACGTATTTCCTCATCAGTAATCTGATCGGTCCGGGTCAGATCGACACCTTCCAAGCCATCGCGATACTCATCGGTTTTATCGAGAGCCGCCACTTTTTCATCTTTAGAAAGCTCTGTTACAGGATTATATAAACCCAGTTTTTCAGCCATAAATAAACGGAAAGCAGCAGAGTGCAGAACGTCTTCTTGCAATTCGGGAAATAGAACAGGAGACTGCATCAGAACGGTGGCTACACCAGCACCGGGTACATTCACCGTTGTTGTCTTCAGATCCAGTTGCTCTTTATAGGCGGGTATATTCTCCTGAGCATCTCTGATCATTCCAGAGATAATAGTGCTGTGAATTCCTCCCAGCGAACTCCCTAACATATGTACATTCCCGGTATCAAGAAGCGTATTACCCTGATCGTCTCCCACACCATTGGCAATAGCCATGCGAATGCCGACATAATCCAGAGCCACCTGCCACATAAAGCCACGGGTGGTTAACAGATTTTCAGGACTGGCATAATCAGTCCGACGAACTGAAGCATCCAGATCAGCGACACCGTCGCCATCAATATCTACTACTCTGTCACCGTGCAGAGGATGGTCGATGGCAACCACAGCATAACCGGATCCAACCAGTTGTTCAGCAAACAGCTCAGCCTCATCTTTTGAACTACCGAAGCCGTGGCTATGCATAACCACTTTAAATCCGTCAGCGGGAACTGCACCAGAAGGCAGATAGATTCTGGCATTTATGGCATTTTGATCCGGCTCTTTAAACACTCGGATATCAGAAGCATTGCTGGCATTGATAGGCGTACCGTCGTTTGTTTGGAAATAACTGAAAGCGCCTGAGCAGAATACCTGTGGTGCCACCCTGTACTCATTGAAGTTCTCAGGATGACTGTCATGGCTGCCACCTTCCTGCATACTGTCAACATATTCATTGTAATCGCAGTTCTGCCCCATCTCAGGTGTGTCCAGATAGGCCGGCAAGTTGATGGTCGCAGAGAAAACCCGGTATTCAGGCGTTTCTGTCGAATCTGGTTCTGGAATGGACACGCCTTCCTTCTTCAGCAGATCAGAAAACCCTGCAACAAGCGTATTTTTCTGATCTGATGGAACAGCCTCTGGTACTAAATTTGTGATCTTGGTGTCTGATGAGTACTCATTAAGGTAGTTTTCAACAACAGGTCGAATCACACTAACATTAGTGCCCGTAGTAAAATCAGCCGCATAAATAATACTGCTGTCAGAAATACCAGCCCCTGCCAACCGATCAATCACATCCTGCAAATGCAGCCCCATTTCATCATTACTGCTTAAGAGCTGCTTATAGGCAGATGAAGCCTGCAAAGATTGACCATGAACATCCTTAACTCCCGTTGTCAGAGTGACAAAATAGCGGGTATCTTCATCAAAAGGCTTCAGAGGCTCAATATTAATAGTGCCCGCTTTTGCCAGAATCGCTCGAAAATCTTCATTCCAAATAAGACTTTCAAGCGTGCCGTCAGCGTTTTCACGGAACATTTTAATGCTTCCCTGAAACGTAGCCGGATCAATGCCGGGTGAGCCCCCGGATTCTTCCGGAGCCTTGACAAATTCCAGAACCATTGGAACCGATGTACCCCACTGCTGAGTGCCATAGTAGTTCCAAAAGGTATTAGGGCTATCACCCGGAGTATCAGCCCAATCTGTCTCTCCGGGTACTTTCAGTGTGCCATCTTCATCGAGCCCAACAATATCGTTGGGGTAAGGAATAACACCATTGGCTGGATCAAACTTCAACGTCTGGGGTTGCAGGGTAACTTCATCAACATCGTCGTTTAGAACATCATCACAACCTGCCAGCAACATAACGGGTAGAGTCAATGCAATCGCTTTGGCTAAACGTGTGTACTGCATCAGTATTTTTTCCTTGTCATTATTTTGCATCATTCTCGGCGAGGGGTATTTAAATAAGCCTTATTAACAACCATTTTTGATCTCAATTCGCCCATGACTATTCGCACTTTCATCTGTACAGAAAGCAAACCAGAAAGCGTTACAACAGGATCAATAGACAGCAGAAAGGATATTAGATTAAATCATTTGACTTAACCCGTAAGACCGTCGAAAAAACAATTCATTGATTCAAGTCATCTTATTAAAGAGCCTGGGTTTTCTTTTGTTACTC
>NZ_JAHHPS010000285.1:0-1599 GCF_024606275.1 Endozoicomonas sp. SESOKO4
GGGTCAGATTCTGGAAGAAATAGTTGTAGCCGATATCATACAAAGTTGCACTGGAGGCGAACGAAGAAATGTGGCCACCCAGAGAGCTGTCTTTCTGATTAGCACGCATGACCATTGCCAGCGCGTTCCAACGGACCAGGGAACGGATTCTGCGTTCCATGAACAGGTCACCCGGCATTCTCGCTTCTTTCTCAGGCGGAATGGTGTTGCGATAAGGGGTAGTAATCGCATAGGGCAGCTGTGTGCCTTTCGCTCTGGCATGCTGGGAAAGGCGGGTCATCAGGTAATGTGCCCGGTCTTCCCCTTCTTTTTCCAGTACGGAATCCAGGGCTTCCAGCCACTCCCGGGTTTCGATGGGATCAATGTCATGCATATAGTTTGCTCCGAGAATTGAGCGCTGTAACCAGTTCTAAAAAAAGCATCTGTGAAGGGGTCATCAGCCACTGATGCATCTTTCCATTTCGATTATCCGGACAACAGTACACTGAAGCTACAATCAGCCTTGTGCGAATAAACCGCTTCAACCCGGGATGAACAACCTCACTCTTAATGGGCGGTTATTCTTCGTTGTACCAGTGAAATTCTGACTGTCAGGATAGTCGAGGCTTACCTCTGAAGGACTGCTTTTTCAGCCCGTACCACCAGTCGAAACCAATGATCAAACGACGTGAGCCTCAGGAGCCGGGACAAGGACAAATAACTTGAGGGCTATCCCTGTCATGGCTAACTGTTATCTAACGAAAATTCTGCCCTGCCTGAACTTTAGGTTCAACCACCCTGCCATCAGGCTTCCAGCCGGATGTTCGGCTTCTGATGGACATTAAATTGGGTGCGGAGAGGCAGAGTTTAAAACTTCAGAAAATTGATTTCGATCAATTTTGTAATTGAACTACAAGATAAGCAAAATCCGCAATGAGTACCAGTACTTAGGTACAGTAAAGTTACAGAAATACATCAAAAGCCGCTACATCGTCACACATATTTATAAAATTCCTTTGACACATTTGCCAATAAACAATAAAAAACACTGGTAGCGTATACCTCGATAGCAATTTCCGCCCTGACTTTTACACCGTCTTTGCGAAAAGAACCGCCGAAATTCATAGTCAGATCCACTGGATGATAAAACGCTTACTCGCTTTCGATGAACACCGCACCGCGCAGATGCTCCTTCGTATAAACCGAGTCAGGGTTAAAGGCGGCCTTTAATACCGGAACCGCTAATTCTGGCTGAGAATCACCACACACAAAGATATCGAATGCCGCGAAGTCCCTCTCTGGCCAGGTGTGCACACTGATATGTGATTCAGCCAATACTGCAACGCCGGAAATGCCGCCATTGGGCTCGAAGCGATGAAGGTGGATATGCAACAAAGTAGCACCCGCCTTTTCGACGGCATCGCGCATCGCTTCTTCCATCGTAGTGGGGTCATCCAGCTTTTCAGCTCCCCAAAAGTCGAGGAGCAAATGCGTGCCCGCAAAAACTACCCCGTCACGGGTAATAAAGTGATCAAGCTGGTCTTCGTCAGTAGCGATGGACGTTTGGCCGTGGGTGGGCCAACGCTCATCCTGCGCGATGGAAAAAGCTAATTCAGCAAC
>NZ_JAHHPS010000286.1:0-8897 GCF_024606275.1 Endozoicomonas sp. SESOKO4
CATCGCCGATGGTAGTGTGGGGTTTCCCCATGTGAGAGTAGGTCATCGCCAGGCACCTTATTTTGAAAACGCTGAAAATATGGCAGTGTTTTAGCTTCGAGTCGATCAGTAATCTTTGAAGCAAACCAGTTTTGCCTGATAGCCACAGAGTATTGGAACCACCCGATCCCATCCCGAACTCGGAAGTGAAACGATGCATCGCCGATGGTAGTGTGGGGCTTCCCCATGTGAGAGTAGGTCACTGTCAGGCGTTAAATAAACAAAAAGGCCCACCAAGAAATTTGTGGGCCTTTTTGTTTATACAGTGAATTGTGACGGGATAGCCCATCACAGAGAAAACCCGTACAACATATCAGCGATATGTAAACCTAAATCGCCCCCCCAAAAAAAACAAAACCATCAAAGTCTCCTGTTTTAATGCCCTTATTTTAAATGAAGTTTGATCATGACAGCAGATCGACGTACCAAACTTAAAGGTCTCTGGAAAACCCTGCTTTCAAGAGTGGAGGGTATCCGGATTATTTCAAGCCGACGGGACAAAAAGATTTCGGTTTTTACCAGAAGTGCTATTTTTTGCTTGCAAGGAAGTAGGGTTTCCTTATAATCAGCCGCGTCTTCGGGGATGGCATCTTTTTCCCGAAGCGTCGAAGTGGTGGGCGTAGCTCAGTTGGTAGAGCCCCGGATTGTGATTCCGGTGGTCGTGGGTTCGAACCCCATCGTCCACCCCAGTTTCAAAAAGGTCTGATTTTTAAGTCAGGCCTTTTCTGTTTCTGAACTCGCCACTCATCATCCTGTTGTACTTCTTCTGATCCTCATACAGTTCAAGATAAATCCTGTATTTTTTGTCGCAATATGCTGCAAGCGATGTGTCAGGGTATAGTGTTTCCTTTTGCTGACTCATAGCCTGAATCGCTTCTTCCAGAGAAGCGTATGTTCCACATGCGACAGAAGATAATAAGGCGCCTGCTAACAGCATACAGTCGGGTTCCTGAGGCATTTTGGCTCGTATACCTGTTATGTTGACATGCTCCTGAACAAACAGTGTATTTTTGGCTAGACCGCCACAGGGTCGGAGTTCGCTGAAGCAGTAGCCATTTTGGGTAAGTCGTTCGATGTTGTGTCTGGCTTCCAATGCAATGGCCTGAATACAGGCCAGGTAAGTCAGGGCCAGACTATCAATGCTTTGATCGAGGCTCAGCCCTGTCATCATCCCTTTCAGGCTCATATCCATTCTGGGGCAGCGGTTACCGGCGAAATAAGGTAAAAGATGAATGTCGTAAGTTAGCAAGGATAGCTTATGCGTGTCCCCGGCCATGTTTTTCAGAACAGTGTTGAGGTATGAGTAAATGCTCTTGTGGTTTTTTTTCGATTCATTCAAAGCTTTAGCATAGGAAGGATGGCTGGTTAACAGATGCTCAATCAATGCTCCCGCTGCTGATTGTCCAACTATGTTGTGGTAAAAGCCTTCAAGAGCTGAAGGCATAGGCCCCCAGACACCTTCAATGGTTCTTGCAGAACGGCTACTGGCTACATAAATTGTCGAGGTGCCTACGACCATGCTGAGTCTGCTTTCCAGACTGCTGTTGTCTTTTTCCGGATGAATTGGCCCAAGAGCTGCGAGACTGCCACCTAAGCCATCAACCATTCCAGTGGCAACCGTTGTGCCTGCTGGCAGTCCTGTTGCTTCTGCTGAAGCGTTACTCAAGCCTCCGGGAACCGGGGAGCATGGTGAAAGTAATTCTCCCCGTCTCAATTCAGGATTGTTAATATTCAGGGCCTTGAGTATTTCTTTTGGTTCGCAGGTGACCTTGGAGCATGGTGTTCGGGTGATGACTCCGGTGAGCTTCCAGGTGATGAAGTCATAAAGATCGAGAATTAACCCGCATTGTGACCATAATTCAGGTTGTTCCTGCTTGAGCCAGAGCATTTTGGAAAGACACATTTCAGGAATTTGTTTAGCGGGCGCATTCCGGCCAGAGGCTGATTCGAATTGTTTGTTAATGATTAGGGACTGAGGTTGTGAACGATGATCCATCCAGCCAAGAATATTGGCTTCCGGATTGCCGGGCAGGTGAAGAGGCTCCAGATCGTGATTGAGTAAAACCTGGGATGCGGTAGCGTCAATGCCAATCCCTTTTATAGACACTGGCTGGTGATATTGCTCAATCAGCTTTCTGATAGAGTTAACGAGACAGCCATATATGTCATCAGAAGACTGTTCCATTATACCAGAGGTCTGCCAGAGCTTTAGTTTCTGGATGTTCTTTGCCAGTATCTTTCCCTTTGTGTTGACCAGAGCAGCTCGCAAACTGGCTGTGCCCACATCAATACTGAGTAGCGCTTCTCGCATCGTTATACCCCTGATAACAATCTTCCATGTTGCATACGGTTTTTTGCCACGAAAATAAGCATAATAGTAGACAAGTTAATCAGCGGGCATTGAAGAGATAAGCATATGTTCATGGACTCAGTGATCGGGCATCGAGGTGCAGCCGCTTTGGCTCCAGAGAATACTTTGGCTGGCATTCAGAAAGCAGCCGATTTGGGGCTGAAATGGATAGAGCTGGATGTGACCCTGCTGGGAGATGGCTCAGCGGTGATGTTTCATGATCCAACAATGAGCAGAACCACTTCAGGACGCGGGCATTTGAAGAGAATGAGCCTGGATCAGGTGGCTACTCTGGATGCCGGAAGCTGGTTTTCAGAAGCGTTCACCGGTGAAAAGGTGCCAACACTGAATGAAACACTGACTTTGATCAAGGAACTGAAGCTGAGCCTGAATCTTGAGTTGAAACCCAATCGTTGCGATTTAAAACTTCTGATTGAGGAAGTGGTAGCTGTGTTGGAGGCAGTTTGCTTTCCTGAGGATCAACTGCTGGTATCCAGCTTTAATCATAAGGCTCTGCTCTTGTATCGGGCAAAAGCTGACAGCAGGATCGGTTGTCTTTTCGAATCGTTGCCTCGAAACTGGAAACATAAAGCCAGACAGGTTGATGCTAAGACGATTCATCTGAATGCCAAAAAACTTAGAGAAAAAAAGGCGCATGAAATCAAAGCCGCAGGTTATGAGTTGTATTGCTACACCGTTAACGAAAAGGATACGGCTGATCGATTAAGAGGATGGGGTGTTGATGGAGTGTTTACGGATAACCCTTCCTTGATACGTTAACAGAGTGCCGACTGACACTCTGTTGTTACTTAAGAGCAGTGTTCTTCGTCTACTTCTCTCAAGTATTTGAACAGTTTTCTGGAAGCCGCGGGTGGTTTCTCCTTTGTGGCTTCCTTTTGGGCGTTACGTACCAGTTGTCGTATGTGCTGATGATCGGCGTCAGGGTATTTGTCGAGGTACTCGGTGAGAACCTCATGCCCTTCATTGATCAGGCGGTCACGCCAGCGTTCCAATTGGTGAAAGCGACGATTGTATTCCTCGCTCGTGGAGTCCAGGCTGTCGAGAAATTTCTGGATCGGTTCCAGCTCCTGGTCTCGCATCAATTTACCAATGAAGCCTAAATGCCGTTTGCGGGCATTATTGCTTTTAATTCGCTTGCTCTCATCCAGTGCTTCCCTGAGGCGCTCATTCAGAGGCAGCTTGTCCAGCGTGGCTGGCTTCATATCCATTAAACGGGCACCCATGGCCTTGAGCTCGTCCATATCACGTTTGAGCTCGGATTTGCTGACATAAATGATTTCTTCAACGTCGTCTTCAAATTCGTAGGGGTCTTGATCTGACATGATTCGGGTCTATCTAAAGAGATGCCTGCATTTTACTCCAGTTATTGACATTCAGCCATGAGCGGAGAAGGCTGTTACTCCTTTTCCCGGCCAATGATGGTAGCGTCCGGACAGCTCATTCATCGTTAATGTTTTGTTTTTCTTTGGCTATGGGCATTTGCAGCCGGGCACGGCACAATAGGACTTACACGAATAATTCTGGAAGGCAGGAAGTTCATGGGTGATAAAACCAACGCTGTACTGGATCCCCGCTCTGAAGAGGATCGCCTGAAGACACTGGTCAGTGATATTCTGGACGAAGCGCGACGTCAGGGGGCAGATGCCTGTGAAGTCGGTGTCAGTCTGGACGCAGGCCTCTCGGTAGGTGTCAGAATGGGGGATGTTGAAACGGTCGAGTTTAACCGTGATCAGGGTTTTGGTATCACCGTTTATCAGGGAAAGAAAAAAGGATCAGCCAGTACTTCAGACAGTTCATCTGAAGCCATCAGAGAGACTGTGAAGGCAGCTTGCGATATTGCCGGCTACGCCTCGGAAGACCCTTGTGCCGGGCTTGCTGATGCTGAGTTAATGGCGACTGAACTGCCAGATCTGGACCTGTACCACCCTTGGGGGATCGATGCAGAAGAAGCCATAGAGCTGGCTTTGAAGTGCGAAGAAGCTGGCAGAATGTTCAGTAGCAAAATCAAAAATTCTGACGGTGCCAATGTAGGTACCCACCAGGGATGTCGTGTCTATGGTAACAGTCATGGCTTTATTGGCAGTTACATTTCCAGTCGTCATAGTTTAAGTTGTGTTCTGATTGGTGAAAAAGCCGGTGAAATGCAGAGAGATTATTGGTACACCGTCGCTCGTGATGGTAACGATCTGGAGTCTGCTTCGGATGTAGGTCAAAAGGCGGCGGAAAGAACACTAGCCCGACTGGGTGCCAGAAAAGTCCCCACGGGGCAGGTACCTGTCCTGTTTGCGGCAGAAGTGGCCTCAGGTATTGTATCCCACCTGTTGGAAGGCATTAGTGGTGGCAGTCTTTATCGCCGAGCTTCATTCCTGCTGGATCATCTGGGTCAACAGATATTTCCTGACTGGGTGCGTATCCATGAGCAGCCGCACCTGAAAAAGGCACTGGGTTCGGCCAGTTTTGATAATGACGGTTTAGCTACTCGGGCCAAGGACTTTATCTCTGATGGGGTTCTGGCCAGTTATCTCCTGAGTACTTATTCTGCCCGCAAGCTGGGAATGGAGAGTACCGCTAATGCCGGAGGTGTCAATAACCTGTTTCTGGACTGCAATGCAGGCGGCAGGGATGAGCTATTGAAACAGATGGGAACGGGTTTACTAGTGACTGAGTTGATGGGGCAGGGAGTGAATACTGTCACCGGCGATTACTCAAGAGGTGCAGGAGGCTACTGGGTTGAACATGGCGAAATACAGCACCCTGTTTCTGAAGTGACTATCGCTGGAAACCTGAAAGATATGTTTATGAATATGGCTGCTGCAGGGAATGATTATGATCGCAGAGGGGGGATTCAAACCGGTTCGATTCTGATCAGTGAGATGACTCTGGCAGGTGAATAAATAAGTAGCTGATCAGGCTACTACGGTGCAGTCTGCTATCCAACAGTCTGGCATGTTAACTATAAAACAAGGTAGCCAGTCCCAGAAAGGAGAGAAAGCCAACGACATCCGATACTGTCGTCAGTATTATGGTGCCAGCCAGTGCAGGGTCAATATTTATGGATTTGAGAATAACGGGAAGGCTGGCACCGACGATGACGGCAGTACTGAGATTGATGATCATGGCACAGGCGATCACCAGAGCAATGATGGGGTCATGGAACCATAAATAAGCGATCAGGGAAACCAGAGCGGCCCAGAGAATACCATTGAGAAATCCTGCCATTAGTTCGCGACTGAGTAGCCACCGCAGGTTGGTTCTACTGATCTGACCCAGCGCCATGCCCCGAATCACCAGAGTCAGAGCCTGTCCGCCAGCATTGCCGCCCATTCCTGCAACAATTGGCATCAGGACAGCCAGTGCAACGACCTTATCGATGGTGGCCTGAAACATGCCAATAACAGAGGCGGCAATAAAGGCTGTTATCAGGTTGATGCCCAGCCAGACAGCGCGCCGACGGGCCGTTTTCAGTGCGGGGGCAAAGGTATCTTCATCGTCATCCAGACCTGCCATGCTCATCATGGAGTGTTCGGCCTCTTCCCGGATAACATCCACCACGTCGTCAATCGTAATACGGCCCAGTAGCTGTCCCTGCTCAGACACCACCGGTGCTGACACCAGATCCTGCCGTTCAAACAATTGAGCCACCTGGCTGTCTTCCATATTGGCAGCGATGGGTTGCAGATCGGTCTGCATTACTTCAAATACTGTGGCTGAAGGGGCTGTTGTCAGGAGTACTGTCAGGGGTAGTGCCCCTATGTATTCGTCTCTGCGGTTGACGACAAACAGGCTGTCAGTCATTTCCGGAATATCCTTATGACGCCTGAGGTAACGGAGCACAACATCGAGAGTGCTGCTGGGCCGAATGGTGATGACATCGGTATTCATAAGTCCGCCGGCTGTGTCTTCCGGATAAGAGAGGACGGCTTCTACCCTTTGCCGATCCTGACTGTCCATGGAATCCAGTACTTTTCGGGTGATGGTGTCGGGCAGTTGTTGCAGGAGGTCTGCTATGTCATCCACGTCCTGACCTTCGGTAATCACTTTCAGCTCTGCCACGTTCATCCTGTCCAGGAAAAACTGTCGGACTTCGTCACTCAGTTCCTGTAATACGTCGCCTTCCATCTCTCGATCAATCAGGCGCCAGAGAAGGCTGCGAAGTTTGGGGGGGGACGATTCGAGCAAGTGAGCCGCATCCGGAGCCGGAAGACCATTCAGCATACGCCTGAGTTCGGGAGAAACGCCGTGTTCAAGGGCCTCGTTGAGTTCCTGAAATGCCTTGTCTCCGATACTCAGTTGTAGCTGTTGTACCATAGATGCGTGCCCGGCTTTTTTGGCAGAAATGACTGAGTGTTGACTTTCTGTTCTACAACTATCCAGTCTGATTGTCAGGCTCAGTCATTTCGCATGTCATTGTTCGTTTGCTTTGTGCCTGACAAGCTTTCGCTTTCAAGCGAGGCAATTTGAGATACCAGTATAAACAGAGATTTAATGGTGAAAAGGATGATTATTCACCCTCTTCAAAAAAATCATTGATCAGATTGCACAACGCTGTACAGGCCTCTTCTTCATCATGGCCTTCAAATGTTAAATCAAGGACAGAGCCTTTTCCTGCCGCCAGCATCATGACGGCCATGATACTTTTTCCATCCACCTCACGGCCGTCGAAGCCCACTTTCACCTGACTGGTGAAAGCCGAAGTTGTGGAAACAAATTTAGATGCTGCCCGTGCATGGAGACCGAGTTTATTAATAATGGTGATCTGCTTCTGGATCATTATTTTGAAAGCTCCCGATGTCTGACCTGAACACAGTCAAAACGTTCCTTGAGCCACTCGCTCAGTTTTTCACTGATAAATACGGAGCGGTGCTGCCCGCCGGTACACCCGATTGCAATCGTCATATAACTGCGCTGTCCGGATTCGAACCTCGGTAACCATTTTTCCACGAATCTGCAGAGATCTTCAAACATCTCATTTACCATGGGTTCAGCCGCCAGAAAATCTTTAACGGGCTTATCTTGGCCTGTGTAAGATCTTAACGCTTCAATCCAGAAAGGATTAGGTAAACAGCGAACATCAAAAACAAAGTCAGCATCAATCGGCATGCCGTGCTTGAAGCCAAACGACTGGATCATCAGCGTCATACTCTTGCTCGTGGCGCCGCATATTCGCTGTCTTATTTGTTCTCTGATTTCATGGACAGACAGTGGTGAAGTGTCCAGCCTTATGTCGGCTTCTTCAGCCAGAGGAGCCAGCAGTTTCTTTTCCAGATTGATCGCTTCTTTCAGAGAACGCTCATCATTGCTGAGAGGGTGGCGACGGCGTGTCGAGCTGTACCGCTTCATCAGGGTGTCGCTGTCTGCGTCCAGAAAGATGACCTGACACTCAACCTCCTGTTTTTTCAACTTTTCCAACAATGCCGGAAAGCGTTCCAGAGCGCCGGGTACATTACGAACATCCAAACTGACAGCCATGCGGTGAGGTTCGAGCAGATTGCTTTTGAGATTGGTCGGCAATTCGTTCAACATGCTGGCAGGCAAGTTGTCTACACAGTAAAAGCCTTCATCTTCAAGGGCGTGAAGCGCGGAACTTTTGCCAGAGCCTGAACGTCCGCTGATGATGACCAACTTCATGGAGTGTCCTTCCCGATTGTTTGACTGTGCAAACAGGCTTCTCACCTGATTCCGAGTGGGGCAAGTCTATCAAAACCCAATGAGATTAGAACCAGTCGCTTTCTTTTATTTCAAGCATAGTCCGGATATTTCTATCCATGCATTTTTGAAGGATAAATAGGTTTCAAGTCACGATAGTGAAGGAAGTCAACAGGGTTCTTGCAGGCCAAAAACATTTTGCCCGCCTCCGTTTCCAGATGGGCATGCAAAATGTTTTTTATTTACCTGTTAAACAGGGCTGCAGATGATGTTATACAGCGCTTTGGGGTTTTTTGCTGCTCGCATCTGGCTCAGCAATATTTCTGATTGAAAGCGTTCAGCCACAGCCTGCAGTATATTGAGATGCTCCTGTGTATTTTCTTCCGGAACAATGAGTGCGAACACCAGATCGACCGGTTGTTTATCCACAGAATCAAAATCAACGGGTTCGGACAGTTTGATCAGAAGTCCGGTGGGATGTTGACAGGCACTGGAGCGACAGTGAGGCAGGGCTATTCCTTTGCCTAAACCGGTGGTACCGAGTCGCTCTCTGTTAATCAGCTTGTTAAACAGATCCTTGGTGTTTATGGCGGGAACATGTTCACAGATGATTTCCGCGACAATTTCCAGGACTTTCTTTTTGCTGGCCCCCTGCACATCACATAGGGTGCGCCCGGGGGTAAGAATGTTTTTGATAATCATACAACGATCGATGCTTACAGGCGGCCACTGGCACCCTGTAGCCGGTCAAGCGTCTTCTCTTTGTGTTTTACCAGTTGTCGGTCCAGTTTGTCCGACATGTCGTCAATAGCAGCGTACATATCTTCAGCCTCAGCGGTTG
>NZ_JAHHPS010000287.1:0-1809 GCF_024606275.1 Endozoicomonas sp. SESOKO4
CTGGATTGTCTGGCAAACCCCATAAAATTAAGCATGTCGCCACAACGATCAAAACTACTGGCTGAGACGAGGGATAACGTAAATCGGCTAATTCATGGGGCTGAAGTACTGTTGAAGGGTTATCGGGCCTTTTTGCTACTGGCGGGCGACAACAGTCCACCCAAGGTCGAGCGATTGCTGATAGAATTACCGCAATTGGAATACCGGTTCGAGACGCTGAAACGGACCATCCGCTCCGGTTTAAAGAGTATCATTCTGCCAATGCAAGCCGCTGAAGGCGGCCAGTTATCTCGGAGAATGTTTCGCCCGTGGGTGGCAGACTGTCATCAAATGCAATCCTGTCTTCAAGCTCTCAACCCTGTTGAGGCTGAGAAGGTGAAGAGTGTCCATGAGCTGATTTTTGTCTTACATAAGAGCTTTGTAGAGGCATTGGCACAGGTCGCTCTGGCTTCGGCTCAGGGCAGGGTGTTTACGAAAAATAAAATCACTTATGTCGACTGTACGACCCCGGGTGAAAAGGCAACGCTATTGAGTTCTTCCGGAAAAGCATCTATGGAAGAGCTAAAACTTTCAGGAACTGTCATCTGTATGAATGAAGCCGTGATTGTTAACCTGAAGTTAGGGGTTCATGTGGGTCTTATCGAGCTACTTGAGCACGCAGAGGGAGGTAAAGGACGAACCTTGCGGCTGACATTCTCCGACAACTTTGATTTAACCTACGGTGATAAACCCGGCAAGTTCAGGCGTATGTGGTTTCTGGCGCAATTATTGAAGGAGATCGGACTGGATAAAAATGCGGGTAGCATGAAGCTGGGTTGCAACGCTGTAGCGGGTAAAATGACCGTCGAATGCCCCCGAATGAAATCACCTCAAACCATGCATGATGCCTTTGAAAAACTGATCATTGTGTTACGTGCCATGTCTGATCTGGATTGTGATTTAGACGGTACGCCCATTTTTGAAGGAGGTCGGTGGGACTTTAACTTGCTGGCACAAAGCCTTAATCGTGATATAGCGACAGAAGCGGATAGATTCGCCTTTCAACATTGCCTTTTTGTAAAGTCTTTTCTGAGTGGGACTCGTGGGCTCATTGACCCTTGCTGGCGGTTTTTGAAGGAACACCACCAACAGTTTGCTCATCATGCCCGGCGGTTGGGTGTGTGTAAGAGGTCAGTGTTTCTTAAGGAAAAACCGGAAGACAGTCTGTGGGAAATGTTAATGAGTGATGAGATCAGTGAGGGCAGCCGCAGGGAGCTCTTGCATCATTTTTTATTATTAGATCCTAAAAGCGCTATCAGTGTGGTTGAGCAATTTTATGACTTGGGTAATCAGTGTTTTGTTATTAATCCATCTTACCGTTACGGATTGGAGTTTTATGCGCCACCGAGTCCACCGCTTGGGGATCATAAAGAAAAGGTCATGAATACCCTGCGCAAGCATGGACTGAAATATGCCAGTTCACGGGTTCGGAATGATAAAGACTTTGTATTGCCCACCATTTCAGAACATCCAGGAGAACTGCCATATTTGAGTGACGATCTGAGGAATGATATTGATGTCATCAAGGCCGCTGTCGCAAAGTCTCCGAAAGCTTTGTGTTATGCCGCTGAAAGAATCCGAAGCGATAAAAACCTTATTGAAAGCTTAATGGCTGTCAATATTGATATCTTAATAGGTGCCAGTAAAACTTTATTGAATGATCGCGAGTACATGCTGACCTTAATTGCACAGAATCCTCGTGTGTTCATGTTTGTTGCTTTCGAGCTTGGAAGTGATAAGGCTTTTATCGAGGCAGCAAAACAAATAAAC
>NZ_JAHHPS010000288.1:0-2754 GCF_024606275.1 Endozoicomonas sp. SESOKO4
CTGGATTGTCTGGCAAACCCCATAAAATTAAGCATGTCGCCACAACGATCAAAACGACTGGCTGAGACGAGGGATAACGTAAGTCGGCTAATTCATGGTGCTGAAGCACTGTTGAAGGGTTATCGGGCCTTTTTGCTGCTGGCGGGCGACAACAGTCCACCCAAGGTCAAGCGATTGCTGAAAGAATTACCGCAACTGAACAACCGGTTCGAGTTGCTGAAAAAGACTATCCGATCCCATTCAAAGAGTATCATTCTGCCCATACAAGCCTCAGAAGACGGGCTGCTATCCCGGGGAATGTTTCGTTCGTGGATGGCAGGCTGCCATCAGCTGCAATCCTGTCTTCAGGCTCTCAACCCTGAGAGGGCTGAGAAGGTGCAGAGTGTCCATGAGCTGATTTTTGCCTTGCATCAGCGTTTTGTAGAGGCATTGGCACCGATCACTCTGGCTTCGCGTCAGGGCAGGATCTTCACGAAAAAGGACATCACCTATGTTGATTGTACGACTCCGGGTGTGTTGGGTGAAAAGTCACCGCTATTGAGGCCGTCTGGCAAAGAATACATGGAAGATTTAGGGCTTTCAGGGATTGTAATCAGTATGGATGAAGCCTCGATTGTTAACCTGAATCTTGGAAGTCATGTGGGCCTTATAGAGCTACTTGAACACGCGGAGGGGGGTAAAGGACGAACCTTGCGGCTGACATTTTCTGACAAATTTGATCGACCTGGTGACGATGGTAAATCCGGTAAGTTAAGGCGTATGTGGTTTCTGGGGCAATTATTGAAAGAGATCAAACTGGATAAAAATACCGATAACATGAAGCTGGGTTGTAACGCCGTAGCAGGTGAAATGACCGTCGAATGCTCCCGAATGACCTCACCGAAAATCATGCAGGATGCCTTTGAAAAACTGATCAAGGTGTTACGTGCTATGTACAATCTGGATCGTCAGTTTGGGAACAAGCCCATTTTTGAAGGAGGTCAGTGGGACTTTAACTTGCTTGCACAACGCCTTAATCGTGACGTTGCGACAGAAGCGGATAGATTTGCCTTTCAACATTGCCTTTTCTTAATGTCTTATCGGAGTGGAGGGGGGTGGTACACTTCTGCCGCTTGTCGCAGCTTATTAAGCAAACACCACCAACAGTTTGTTCGTCATGCCCGGCGGTTAGGTGAGTGTCAGTGGTCAGTGTTTCTTCGGGAAAAACCGGAAGACAGTCTGCGGGAAATGTTAATGAGTGATGCGATCAGTGAGGACACCCGCAGGGAGCTCTTACATCATTTTTTATTATTAAATCCTAAAAGCGCTACCAGATTGGTTGAGCAGGTGTATGGCCTGGGAAATCAATGCTTTGTTATCAATCCATCTTACCGTTACCGATTGGAGTTTTATGCGCCACCGGGCCCATCATTTGGGGATCATAAAGAAAAGGTCATGAATGCCCTGCGCAAGCATGGGCTGGAATATGCCAGCCAACGGGTTCGTAATGATAAAGACTTTGTATTACACGCCATTTCAGAACATCCCCTGGAACTGCAATATTTGAGTGAAAAGCTGAGGGATAACAGAGATATCGTCGTGGCTGCGGTCGAAAAGTATCCCTGGGCTCTGCGTTATGCAAGTGAAAGACTCCGAACTGATAAAGACATTATTCGAATGGCCATTGCTGATAGTATTGATACCTTATCATTTGCCAGTGAAAAGGTATTGAGTGATCGCGAGTATATGCTGGACTTAATTGCAAAGAATGCTCGAGCTTTCATATATGTTGCTTCCGGGCTTAAAGATGATACCGCTTTTATCGAGGCTGCAAAACAAAGAAACCCCGAAGTTCTTGAATACGCCGCATCATCTGCGAATAAGGTCTGATCTATCCAGACAAGGTTCCCCACTACAAACCATGTTGCCTGCTTGTTGTGGTTCTTTCTATTGCTTGCTTCAGGCCGACGAGTGAATTTTATGAAAACATCATGGTCAAAAGAAAGTAATTAATTAAAGCGGAAGCTACTAAATCATGGGTGAATATTAACTTAAAAGGGATATTGTTGTGTTACCTGCCGAATTTGACAAATCACATCACCACGTACTGACAAAGAATCCAATTCAGGATACCGAGGCCAGTAGTCCATTCCAAAGTCATTTCGGTGGTCCTGATACCACTGGCGTTGCGATCGACGAAACGCCACTGGCCAAGCGCATCTGCAGAGCCAGCAGTTTATCTTTTTCAGATCAGGCTGCTGACTATTCTCCATCCAACCGGAAACAACTTGGGGGTAAGGGAATGTTTTTGCAGCGTATGCAGGCAATAGAAGTGCCTGTGCCACCGTTCAAATGTGTTACAGCCCGGGCAATGAATGCACTTGAACAACACCCGCTGGATACCCATTGTTTAGCGCGCTACCTCCAGGGGATTGTCCCTGAACCAGAGGCGGAGTGCAGTCTGATGAAGATCAGGGAACTCCTCAATACCCTGCCACCTTCAGAGCAAGACAAAAGGAATGAATGGCTGGAGGGTCTGGCGACCTTTGTTGCCAGCAGTGACTTTTACGAACAGGTTAAAGATTCTGAAGTGGCCCGGCATATGAGAGATCTGCGCAGTCAACTGATCGGTCTCTCGACATCACAGCCGTTGATTGTTCGCAGTTCCGGCATCAACGAAGACGACTATGGCGATGCCCAGGCGGGTAAATACCTCTCTCAAGTTCAGGGAGAAGAGGATGTTTTGCGTACCTGTCTTAAGGTCATGGCCTCAGG
>NZ_JAHHPS010000289.1:0-1419 GCF_024606275.1 Endozoicomonas sp. SESOKO4
ACCATCGTTGACTGGCATAATCCGGGTGGGCAAAAGGTTCGGCTTGAAATCAACGGTGGTATAGTGCCTCAGGTTGTGAGTCAGTGGCAACTCTATTCCGACAATATAAAAGACAGTGATCTGAAAACCGGGCAAACCCTGAATAACACAGTGACACTGGCAGGAGACAATCTGGCTGGTAGCGCCGATTTGCCCGGAGGCAGCAACGGGGGCTTCTTCTATTCGTTTCCCTCTCCACCCTCCTGCAGTGGCGGAGATGGGTGGCTACCTCTCGAGCGCATTGCCTTGAAGACCCATCTTACTGTTGGCATAAAAGCAGGTAATGATGGTGGAAAACCCTCTGGCAAGGTACCCGATGAAGAATCAAAAGACGAAAATAACGATCATCAAAAAGAGCAAAGAGATGAACCTGGAGGTCAGGAGAGCAGATCACCGGGACAATCTAATGATGGCAGTGGAAATAACAGAAAAGACGACAATGGAGAGGAGAATGAACAAAATGCTACGACTCAAGACCTTCAGGAACTTGCGAACCAGCTTATAGCTCTCATTGAATGCGGCGATCCCAATGCCGTTTTTATGCTGAGGGAAATACTGGATGTGCTAGACATGCCTCAGCGTTTGCAGGTTCTGGAAACAACAGGTACAAACGCCAGGGGTAACCCTGTCACTCCTCTTGAGGCAACACTGGAACTGCAACGTTCTGTCAAAAAAAATTCATTGCGCAATCGGTTTATCAAACAGCTGATAGAAGCCACAAGCGATAAAACACGGACTTTGAATGACCCTGATATTCTGTTTTCACTCCAACCGATCATTCCACCTGCCCGGGCACTGCCCGAGACTGGCGTCAACAACCTGAGGATTTTGTATAAGATTGTTCAGGATATAATCCGCAGGATTAATCAATCTGACCAACAAACACTTATAGGACAATTTGAAAAATATTGCTTTATCGAGTACTTCCTTCAATTATTCCTGCTCTATTCAAACCCACTTGAACCTATTCGTGAACTGTTAGGGAAAATATCAGATTCAGTCATAAGCCGTGATATTGTGATTCATGCGCAAACATTAACGCTCCCCATCTCTTTTCGCGATGCCTTTATAGAGCTTGAACAGCACCCATCCCGCCATGAATCAGCACACCTCTCAAATGAGCTGATAAGGTGGACACATACTTTCCACTCGCTACAAGAGCCTTCACTACAGGTACCTTTAATAGCGCCTGTAATCAGTGACAGTGATAATACCGCCAACGTTACGACTGCCAGCAATGCAATTAGATTCACCGATTCCATCCGGCAAGTTAATGGCTCCCACAGTGCCTCTGGCTCTGGCGGCTGTTCCCCTGACTTTCCCACGGATAGATACTTACAGCAGGGAGCAAGGCCAAAGCGACGAGCCCTTGCAAATCAG
>NZ_JAHHPS010000290.1:0-2961 GCF_024606275.1 Endozoicomonas sp. SESOKO4
CTGTGGCAGCGGATAGCAATACCCCGGTAAACACCCGTAAAAAAGCGTTTCTTAAACCCTTGCTGAACCTCAGTGACAAAGAACTGAATTGGAAATTCAATTCTCGTATTCGTGCAGGACGTCTGGTGCATTACCGCCCGGGTTTTCCCCATGGCATTTCGACAAACCCCGCCAGACATTTCTGCCCCGGGCACGATATAAACTTATGTCTGGGGGCGCGACGGAACAGTAAGCAGGTTATAGTCAATAGCCTCGAAAATGAAGCTACCCTGAGCTCCTTTGAACGCCGTACTCAGATCGGGATGCAGCCATCCAGATATTTTTCGGCACGCAGGATGAAATGCGACACTGAATATACATTCTCCCGTGTCATGGAGGAGCAGCTGACGACTGATTCCAGGCACAAATATGGTGGGGTCATGTGTATGCGCCTGACTTCCGCTGCACTCGGCCGTCTGGATGCACAAATTTATAAAGATCAAAGCCAGTTTTTGGGGGGATTCCCTGGTTTGGACGCCTTCGCCCGTAATGAGAAAATCATTGCGCAGTCAACCGATGACTACAGAAGTGTGATTCAGTACGAAGGGCGTCAGGAGACCCGTTTTTCCAATCCTCTGTCCTTACTTGACGAGTTGAACCTGCTTGAGATGAGTTCTCCCGAAAGTCAGAGGCAATTGTTGCAGACTCTAAAGCAACGCTTTAGTCACTGGCCCGACGGACGCCCGCTGGAACAGCTTTTTCCGCAATCCTGGTCAGTCTTTTACCATGAGTTAACCTTTAAAGGCAGCATGGTTGACGAGGGCATCAAAAATCTCATCAAGGTTTGTGGTGAAGAGCGCATACAATTACTGTTTGAGCAAAACCCACAACTGTTGGAGGGTAAACTGGATTCCCTGGATGGATTTAAGCTGAACGGGGGTAGCCATTTCTTGAAAGGAATTGATTTCAGCGGCTGTTCAATGAAGGGTACCGTGTTGCAATCCTTTATATTTCAGAACTGTAAATTCGATACAGAGCGGTTAAACAGTGCCACTGTTGAAGATGGCTTTTTCTGCGCATGTTCTTTTGAAGGCAAGCGGTTTTCATCATCGATATTAGACAATGCCCGCTTTTATCCTGAAAATGATCAGGATGACCTGGTATATGAAAGTACACACCAGCTTTCCCGAATTCTATATAATTCTTGTGTCAATCAGCGCAATGAGTTCATTCTGAAACAATGGCTGGAGGTGATGGAGAAAAGTGATTATCTACTCCACGACTCAGCACGGCTGGATGATTTAAGTCGGGATATTCTGTCCCGGCACATTGGAAAAATTACCAAAACTTATCCACAGCAACTTTGTGGGATTATTCGTGGATTTTTTTCCATTGATTTTGAAAATACTGCCAACGCAATAAGCTTTGTCTGGAATAATCCGGAATTCTATGATCGCAAAATCAAAGATCTCAAAGATGTGTATTTTGAGTTCAGAACCATCTTCCTGAATGAAGGAGATTATAAGGGGATGAGTGGTGATCCGTTTGAAAGATTATTTACGCTCTATAAAGTTGCAAACGGTGATTGTTCCCGGGAAGCGGTTTTGGCATTGATGTTAAATGTTATTAACCTGATTCTATTCCCGGAATCCAATGATAAATACATAGACTTTGGTATGAATGCCAACCGTGCGGATGAGCATGACGACTGCTGGAAGGACATTCCTGAGGTCAGTAGCGAAAGTACACAAAACCACTCAACCCCACGCCCGGAAACAGAGGGACTGCCTCTGGTTAAGATGCGGCGTTATAAAGCTTCTCTTTGTCGTATGTTCCTTAAAGATTACCGGGATTGTATTGACCAATTCTGGAAAGAATGCTCAGAAAAGAGTCAATTAAAAATAGCCAAACACTGTTTGCTTCATCAAAATGTTGCTGTTAGCCCCTCAACAACCACGGAGTTTATAAATTTGTTGTCTAAAGACCGCGACGAGGGAAATTGGCGGGACATCTATAACGCTAACATGAAAAAGCATACAGAAATTCAGAATGAGTGGGACCGGCTGTTTCCGGAATATTTCAGAACCTGAGGCAAAGTCCACTGTTATCCTTTAAATCAGTGCCCACCGTTTCAGTTGGATTTGAGTGTCCACTAAAACGGGGGAGGTTCGCAATCCGCTGGATTTTGTTGTTAGGTGGCGTAGTTATTTCTGAAGGTGGTTTACGATGATGGTGAGAGTGTCTTCTATTTTGTCAAACCGTTTGTCGTGTTCGTCAAAACGACTGCGGTTCTCAGACTGGTAAGCCTCGATCTTGCGGTCTTGCTGGTCAAAACGTTTTTCTATCTGAACGAACATGAGCCGGTTCTCTCGCTGGTTTTCCAGCATAATCTTCTGTGTTTCCCCGGTAATCTGGATGAGCCGGTGTACAGCGTTATCCAGCGATTCAAAATGGGATTCAAGTCTCTCTACACGATGTTCCAGTGACATACTGCATACCGTTATGATTTGTTGTAGGAGCAGTCAGCATAGCAGATATTGAATGGGGGCCGCCGGGGTGATCTTGTCGTTTTGCCCAGTCTTCACAGAATGGGTGGAACTAATGATTGGGTTAACTGTCGAAGTCATATCTGATTCGGCTTTTCTCAATCAGATCGTTTTGACAAGGACAGTGGTGAGGGCTAAAAAATGGATTCGCTCGGTATTACAACAGTAGGTAAAACAACAGAACAGGCGTCTTTTGCCGGTTGCGTCAGTTCATCTGAAAATATTGACAAGACAGGCATCGCTTTTGCCAGAGAAGTGAGTAGAAGTGAAGAGGCAATGCTCCCTGCTATTGCTTCTGCAAAGCAGGATGAGGCGATTAATAGTGATTTCACGCGTAAGGCCGGGCAAAAGGTAGCCATCACTGATATTACCCCGAAAATAATTGAGGCAGGACTGGAAACGCTGACCATTGAGCCGGTAAACAAGCGTCCAAAAC
>NZ_JAHHPS010000291.1:0-4221 GCF_024606275.1 Endozoicomonas sp. SESOKO4
AATAAATTCCATATTGTTTGTGAACCAGTAAACGTCGTTAGTTATGATGATTATGGAACAATAGATAAAGAAATAGTCCACTTTCATAAATTTGACACATACGAGGCTGCTGTCAAAGCATTAGATAAAGTTCAAGAAATACCAGATTTAAAATATTGGACAGAAATTCCACCATATGACTGGCCTTATGGCGTCACAATATCAGAGAAAAGCAAAAAAGCCGTATAATAACTGTTATATTCGGGAGCTCTCCCTACACAGGCATGCAGTTCCACATCGGGCGGTTCACCGAGGATACCCCGTGCTGTAACCAAAGTGAATAAGCACTGCCCTTAAAACCTGATCTTCTTGGAGGTTGAAGCCCACACCAATAGTAGTTTTCCAGGTTGACATCCACGGTGGACACATCACTGAAACTGAACTTCTCAACGCCCGTCAGGAAGTCAGAGCCATCCCTGCCACTCACGGTATCAGTAACCCAGATGCCCTCGGAGGTTCGGGTAATTCGATAGTCTGAATAGCTGCCAGAAAACCTTGCGACATCCACACCTTCACCACCGTCAATACGGTCATCACCCTGACCGCCATTCAGTACATCATTACCGGCATCGCCCAACAGGATGTCGTCGTCCAGCCCACCTTCCAGAACGTCATTGCCTTCACCGCCACTCAAACGGTCTCGGCCACGATGCCCCCTCACAATATCATTGCCCTTGCCACCATAAACAGAGTCGTTGCCGTCCTCACCCGACAAGGCATCGTTTGCCAGGCCCCCAGAGATCACGTCATCTCCTTCGCCGCCCTTGATGAAGACATTGCTGCCACCGCCGCCAACGAAGATATCATTCCCCCGGCCACCTTCAACGACTTCTATCCCGGACTGGTGTAGGTTCAGGGTAACGCCTTTAGTACCCAGGACCTTGACAATATCAATGCCATCGCCACCCTGGATATTGTTCGGGTTATCATCACCATCAATCAGTAGCACATCGTCGCCTGCTCCGGCATTAAAGGAATCGGAACCGCCACCACCTGCCAGCCAGTTGGAACCGGCATCACCGATCAGTGTGTCATTGCCACGACCACCATAAGCCGAGTTAACGCCTTTGGCGACAACATCTACAGTTTCACCTGCGTCACCTGCCGCATAACTGCTGAAACCACTCTGGGAAGACACTCTCTTGCCACTGCCGTCGTTAACAAAGGTATGACCATCCGGATTGGAGAGGAAGTTAGCGGCAATGGCTTCCCGGGTTTTCAGCTCACCATTCACATTCTGGACAAAGTCGCCCCGTGCCAGTACCTCGTTACCATCCAGAATCGCCCCGGATTCTTCTTTGGCATTCAGGTTGACAGAAACAACACCAGCGTCTTCCAGGCTTTTCAGCTCACCAGCATCGGTTTCTGCATCGCTGTCCGCATCAACCCAGACCTTGACGGAAGACCAGGCCGTATCCTGATTATTGAATACGCCATCACTGTTACTGTCCAGAGTTCGTAGTGCCTCAAAGCCATTTGCGTAAGGCGTTTCGCCGGGGGCACCATCCTGGCCTTTCGCACCCTGATAGTATTCCGAGAACAATTCACTGACATCATCAATCTTGCCATTATTATTCAGGTCAATTGCCAGTAGACCATCCGTTGGTGATACCCAGCCTGATTGCTCCTCAACACCGTCGTGATCAATATCAAAGAAAACATTGGCCTGATCGAAATGCTCCAGCTGAACACCATCGCCATTCAGATCCAGTACCAGAGGATCAATAAAGAGAGTATCGAACGCATTGCTCTGGGCGCTGTTCAGAGAGCCCAGGTCAAAATCATCGAAGGTATCGAAGTTATAAAGGGGGTCTTGTTCCAGGGCAGAGCCTAAACCATAATCAAAATCTTGACTCAGGTTATGGTTACCGGGCCGTAATCCGTTACCGATGATATCGCCAATCAGGGTGTTGTGAATGCCGTTGTCGTAGACAATGCTGTCGGTAGAGAGTGCATACCAGTTACTGTCGTATTCCAGATACCCCTCACCAATCAGGCTGGATGACTGCTCTGGATCGAAATGCGAGTTTTCGGAAGTACCCTGGGTGGTGTGGGTGTCGATGTCGAGGAGGGAGTTGTCTACAGAGCCAGTGTATTCATTAATATTACTCAAGGCACCCTGAGTAATCTCGTCAGTCTTGGTATTAACGTAGTAGGTTTCGCCAGTATCTGGATTGACAAACTCAACAAGCGTTCGTCCCTCGGTTTCAATAACTTTTGAAATATACTGATTATTTTTATGAAATCCGATGATTGATTCACTGGTCTCAGCAGTGCCAAACTGATCATTCAAGCTCAGTGGCTCACTGGTATCCAGAGGTTCTTTCGGTTGAACAGTGACAATAGATGCCTTGCCATTCTCATCAGTTATGGTGATAACTTTCACGCCGGTGGCGTTGTCAGTTTCAATACTCAGGTTAATATCTGTCGACTGTAATGGCTCGTCGGTTATTGTAATGTTAGGGTCGTTTGAAATGACAAACACCGGGTCGGTGGGTGATTTTAGCTGGTTTGAAGATTCAGGTGAAGTTAGCGAGTTTGAAGCATCATCAAAATCACCTACAATGGTATCCCAGATGTGGCTACCTTCTTCTGGTCTCACCAGAGAATATGCACCGAGTGCTACTCCAACAGTTGTTGCGGCCAATGCAAAACCGACTGAGCCAGCTGCCATTGCAAACATGCCTGCAGTTCCAAGACCTAAGCCCAAAATGTCCTGGATTGTTGCATCACTTAATTTGTTGTCGTTATTTAACTCGCTATAAGCTTTTTCAACTATCGCAGGCACTTGGGCTATTAGAACAGCTATATTGGCTTTGCCTATCGTTTTGCCTGCAAGCTCAGCAGCATCAGCCATTGTAGCTAAGGCATCAAGCGCAGCTATCAAATCTGAACCTGCTTTGAGGTAGTCACCATCTGAATAACTGTCTGCGGCTGATGCAATTGAAGTTGAGGCTCCATGGCCTTGCAGTATTCGAACCGCAGCCTCAGCGTTACTGATCCCTATTGTTGACATATTCCTACCTATGGAATTTAATTGTTAGCATCAAAGAAAAAAATAGTAGACACAATGTGATATAGGCTAATAGTCTTGAAGGTTTTTTCAAGTACACATCCATGACATACTTTTCATTCAATAAATATTCGCTATTGCGATATATCTGGAAAACGAAGTCCTCATTTGATAAGTAATCTGCAACTATATATTTAATACATAAATAATCACCTCTTTTAATATCTAGCTGTTTTATTTTTGAAACAAGTTTTTTATCTATGACTCTAATAGTATTTTTTTCCTTATCCTTAAGCTCAATAAGCCAAGCAGATATTCCTCTTTTGGAAGATGCCCAAAATGACTTGACCACCTTTCCACAAACCAAAGCTGCAGAATTACGATCAGTTTCGGACCTGGTTATTTGACTAATGTAGCTATAACAAAAAACAATGCTAGCTGTAATCGCAATTCCAAGAAGCAATTGCTTGGCACTACTCATCTTTAGGTCAAAAGTTATTTTCATACAGGTATAGCCCATAGCAGCAACAATAAAAATAAGGGCAATAATAATTCGATGCTACTGCGTCAATTGAAAATACTTACCACCATTTTTCTTCACACCAAACAGCCCACTGTCTGGATAAAGCCTACTTTTCAAAAACCAGACGTAGCCCATGCTCAGTATTGAAAAGACAACGACCAAAGTTGTAAAAACTGGCACTTGCCCTATATCTTTGAATAAGCGGGGGAACTGGATAATGCCAAGGATAAGAAAAGCATTGTAGGCTGTTAAGCTATAGCGATAGAAACCAATAATAAACAGTACAGGCACAGCAATACTGATCAGACCAAAAAGGGTAATGTTATGCCCTCCTAACAAGGCCCCTGTATTGAAACCAATCAGTGCTGCGATGCTTGCCTGAACGAACATTATAAGAATAAGCAGGTTATTCATTTTTTCATACTTCTGGCACAAGAAAGGATCAGGCAGTGCAGTTACCATTAAGGCCAGTTTTTTCTCTGGTAGGCCGTTATCCTGATATTTTTTGTAAATTTCACTTTTTCCCATACCTTTGTTGAGTAGTTCTTGCATTTCTTGTTTTACTTTTCTCTTCTTCATTCTCTCTACCTGTAACTGAATCAATAAAATAGACTGCCCAGAAAAAGGCTTTACCTTTCCCTGATGC
>NZ_JAHHPS010000292.1:0-1368 GCF_024606275.1 Endozoicomonas sp. SESOKO4
AGTGACCATTATTTCTGGCCCGCAGGACATGGCTGCAGCTGTGCAGCGGTTTCCAAACGGTTGGCAAGGTTTGTCTTTCAATGCTCCGGATCACCCGCTCCGGTCCCGGACGCCGGTAATAATGCTGCAAAACCTTCAGGATGGTTTTTTGATTATCGCCGGCATTATCAGGCAAGACCGGCGGCCTGCTAAAGGCATCCACCACAAACTGTAATACCGCTGGTGTTTCGGGTGTCGCCAGGTTGTGAGAATCGTCCAGACCGAGAGATTGCTTCAGATCCAGGATGTCCTTTTGAGCCTGCTGGACATGCTCTGGCCAATTCCGGTAGAAAGAATGCGTTTCCCGTTGCAGCCATAACTTTTCAAGCCATTGGATATAATCACTCAGAGAGAAATCATCAATAATCTTCTCACCTTCAGGATATTGGTGAGCAAATCGGGCTTTAAAACGATTCAGAACGCCTTTGTCCGGAGAGGCCTCGTAATGAAACAGTGCCAGTAAGAAGGTCTGGATGGTATTAAGAGTCGGGGGGCGACAATCTTCCACATATCCCCACAATATTTTTTCCAAAGCGCCCTGCCGTTGTTGTGGACTCAGTTTCTGGCAAATGCGGTCAAATTCAACAATGGCTCCCGGACAGACGGTCAGAGGTATCTTCCTGAGATGGGGCAAAGTCATGCATTCAAATGGACTAAAGGCAACCAGCATGCAATTCATTATGCCCAGTGGCATTATAAAAGAGTCAAGACCTATCATTCCGTTGATGAAACTCCTGTACCAATCTTTCCGCAGACTTGCCCCACTTTGCACAAGCAGCTGAAACATTCGGTAAGCTGCTTCCTCCTGTTTCTGAATTTGCTCCTGCTGTGGCTTCTGGTATCTGAGCATTTCGGAAACAAGCAGCATTTTAAGCAATGATGTAAAACCTCCTTCATGAAAAAAATGCTGGTGAATGGGTAAGCCCTGTTTTAATTCCAGGAGCTTCTCGTAGCTGTATGAACAGGGATTACTTACCAGATCCATGGCCTGTTGTAATTTGTGCCTGGCATCGGGTTCTGCTTCTTGTGGGACGCTTAATTCTGAACTCATTGCTTCTGCCCGCAAAGACATTGGCAGCAGATTCAGAACGGCTCTCAAATCGTCTGGGTCTACGCCCTGTGAGGATGCTATATCATTCAGAGAATGCTCATTCATGCACAGCGGTATACTGTCCAGTTCATCATCAAAATAGACCTGCGCAAAGCCTGTGCGGTGGCAATAGACAACCAGAGGCAAGGGTTTAAGCTCCAATACTTTTTCACACTGACTCTTCTCCCACAGGATGTCGGAAATGTTTATCTGTGCATCGTCGTAAACGCAAAAGCATT
>NZ_JAHHPS010000293.1:0-24800 GCF_024606275.1 Endozoicomonas sp. SESOKO4
GCTGCAGGCCATCCTCTTCGACCAGGATAACATCACATGTTTTTTGCCCACTGTGGATTCTACTTTTGTGAGACGACAGGCTATTAGCATTCTTGAAGAGCTTCCCGCATGGCCGCTGCTGGCCATCTTCCCTGAACACAATCAGGTCACAGATTTTTTGCTCCGTGTCGTATTTTTTTTTGTGATCTGACAGGGATTGTTGGCAATGGGTAGTCGCTACGGGTGTGAGACAACTCGAAGCTGATATACCCATTGGGCCTGTGAAACAGACAACCGAACAAGAAATCCCGCCTTCTTCTGGAAGAGTACGAGCACCCAGACTAAGTAACCCATCGATTATAATCTGGTCATCATCGGTGACAGGTGAACTCTCAGACATTTGCAGATCATCATTGAGTCGCTCATCAGGGGCAGTGCCAGAGGCCAGCCCTGCATTCATCGAATGTGTAGCGTATCCGGGGTCAAAATAGTGTCTGTAACCAAGGTCGTCTTCATTGGCCGAATGAGGGCGTAAGCTTTGTCCGGGTGTTGCTCCTGCTGGCCGGAATTGACAAACGCCATGACAGGGGTGAACGAAACAATTTAAACCTAAACTGTGCAAATGTTCTTGTGGACTTCCAGTACCATCGCCAGAGTCAAAATACAGGAGTTGAGTGAAAGAGCCAGCAGGATGGCTGTTAGCTGCCAGGACTTGCCGGCAGGATGATTCTGATGGCAAGTTTTGTGGTGGGTTTTCAACAGAGCCATGCATCATGGTAATAGTCACAAACGGGTGATCTCCCTCCATCAGCACAAAGATTCCCTCCTGTTGTTCAGTCGATTTATAGAGCGGTGAATCGAGGTTCCAACAGCCTTTTAAGAGCCAGACAACACCGAAAACTACTTCAACAGATAGCCATGAGCTTGCAGGAGCCTTTTTGGTGGTCATAATCAGTTCGTAAGCAACCAAAAGATGAATGGCATAAAGCCATTGCCACGAAATCGTCTCAATAATCACCGCTCTTGCTCCGTAACCTCCAGGTCTGCGTTGTTTTTCATCAGGCGACTTTGGTCTTGCGTAGCCATTGGTTCCGGTAAAGTCTGACGGGGTGCCTGATAATGAATACCGTTGAAGTTTTTTAGAAATGTTCTGTTCTGGAAAACCTGCATCCTGTTCAAGCTCGACAATATGATGCCTTGTCAATGCTTCGGTCTGGCAGACGACAAACAGCAACAGTAACAACAATGGCAAAAACAGTGGTAACAGCAGTGCCCCAAAAAGTGAGTGTTTAATAATTCTATCCTTGAGTTCTGGTTCTGAGAGAGAAAGGATAGATCAAGAAAACCTCCTGAAAGGACGGGTGTCAGATCAAGGACTGAGGTCATCGTTCTGGTCCAAATCAACAGGCTTGCGTTTTCGATGCACTCTTTTGTGATTAAAGAGGGCTCGAGCATTCCTGCAGACTGTCCCACATGGTTTCGGCTGGCCATGCTCCCCGACTACGGTGAAGTCACAGGTTTGATGGCCGGTGTGGTCTCTGAATTTATGATCTGCCAGGTTTTGAGCATTCATGCAGACCTTTCCGCATGGCTGTGGCTGGCCATCTTCGCCAAACACTTTTGCTCCACAGGTTTTTGGCCCGCTGTGTTTTTTTCTTTTGTGATTACTCAGGCTGCGAGCATTCTTGTATACCTTCCCGCATTGCCTCGACTGGCCATCCACCCCGACTGCTGTGAGATTACAGACTTGCTGCCCGGTGTGCTCTAGTCTTTTATGATGCGACAAAGATATTGCACTCTTGCAAACCGCATTGCATCCTTGCTGCTGGCTATCCTCCCCAACCACGATCAGGTGACAGGTTTGTTGCCCTCTGTGCTCTCTTCTTTTGTGACTTAGCAGGGCGTAAGCATTATTAGAGACCTTCCCGCATGGCCGCGGCAGGCCATCCTCCCCGACCATGGTCAGGTCACAGGTTTGTTGACCGCTGTGGACTCTGCTTTTGTGATCTGCCAAGGCCCGAGTATTCTTGCAGACTTTCCCACATGACCACTGCTGACCATCCTCTCCGACCACGATCACGCCGCAGGTTTTATGCCCACTGTGGATTCTGTTTTTGTGAACTGACAAAGCATTAGCATTCTTGCAGACCGTCCCGCATGGTCGAGGCTGGCCATCCTCCCCAATCACTGATTCGTCACAGATTCGTTGCCCTCTATGGTATTTGCTTTTGTGACATGACAGGGATCGAGCACTCTTGCAAACTGCACCGCATGGACGCTGTTGGCCATTCGTCTCGTTCACTGTCTCGTCACAGGTTTTTTGTTCGCTATGGACTCTGCTTTTGTGATCCCACAGGGCTTGAGAATTCTTACAGTATTTACCGCACGGTCGCTTCTGGCCATCCTCCCCGACCACGGTCACGTCACAGCTTTTTTGTTCAGTGTCGTATTTTTTTGTGTGATCTGACTGAGCTTGTTGCCATTGGCTAGCCACTCTGGTGATGAGACAACCGAGAGATGAAAAACCTTTTAGTCGTGAGGAATGGGCAATCGTACAGGAAATTCCATTTTTTTCTGGAAGACTATGACCTCCCAGACTGAGTAGCCCATCGATTATAACCTGGTCATCAGCTTTAGCAGATAAATTCCCGGGGATTTGCACATCTTCATTGAGTGTCCCGTCAGGGACAGTAGTAGATGTGAGCCCTACAGTCATTGAACGTGAAGCGTATCCAGAATCAAAATAGTGTATGCAACCATGGCAGTGTTTATTAACCGAATGAGGGTTTGAACTTTGTCCGGCTGATGTTCCTGATGGCCGGAATTGACAGACGCCATGACAAGGGTGAACGAAACAACTTAAACCTAAAGTGTGCGAGTAATGATGAGGGTCTCCGTTACCACCATCAGAGTCAGGATGCAGGAGATGAGTGAAGTAGCCTTTAGGGTGGATGATGGCTGACGGGACTTGCTGGCCGAACGATTCTGATGGCGTGTATTGAGGTGGGTTATCTCCAGAGCCGGGCATCACAGTTGTGATCGCAAACATATAACCCTCCTTTGTCAGCACGGAGGTTGCCACCTGTTGTTTAATCGGTTTAAACAGCGGTGAACAGAGGTTCCAATAGCTTTTTAAAAGCCAGCCGACAGCGAAAACGACTTCTACAGGTAACCATGAACAGGAGATGACGCTTATAGGGGCATCTTTGGTGGTCAGGATCAGATTATAAGCTACCAAAAGATGAGGGCCATCAAGCCATTGCCATGAAAGCGACTCCATGATGATCGTTTTTCCTCCATAACCTCCAAACCTGTGCCGATTTTCATCAAGCAGCGAAGTTGATCCTGCGTAGTCGTAGGTGTCGGTGAAGCCTGACGAGTCGCCCGGTGCTATACACCGGTGAGGCTTTATGAAAATGTTCTGTTTTGGAGAGCCTGCATCCTGTTCAAGCTTGACAATAAAATGTCTTGTCAACGCTTCGGCCTGACAGACGACAGACAACGATATTAGCAACAGCAGTGTCCCAAAGAGTGAGCCTTTAATAATTCTATCCTTGCGTTCAGATTGACAGAGAGGAAGGATAGATCAAGAAAATTAGTATGTTTTTCTCTCAGAGACCTTTCGCTGAAGCAGAAGATGGCACCAGACATAACTTCACTCGTTGTGCTCCACATCGAGAGGCTTGCGTTTCCGATGTCTTTTTTTGTGATCCGACAGAGCACTGGCATTCCTGCAGAGCTTCCCACATTGCCGCAGCAGGCCATCCTCACCGACCTCTATTACGTTGCACGAGGTTTGCCCGGCAGGTCGGGTTGTATCGGCTGTCCCGGCATCTTTTGATTCTGAGGCGACCCCGTCTGAGGCGACCACGTCCGAAGAGTTACAGCTATTGGTTGGTTTACTATCTCTGTTATGTGCCTGACATAGATGATCATTCGCACATTGGAACTGAATGGCAGGGGGACTATTTAATGCTTCCAAAGGTAAATACATTAAAGCGAGGTTTTAAGATGCTTTGCCAGTGAATGGGTGTGTTGCACGAAAGGTGACTGCTTGAGGTAATGGGCTTGCAGAATACTTGCTATCGGTCACCTATTCACCCTTTCATATCAAGCTTTGTCTCGAAATTGTCCCCTACAGAGAGAGGTAACAAGGTTAGAATGAACAAATAACAGCCAGATCTGACAATAGCCCTTTCACGAGCTTTTCCTGATCTATCCTTCCTCTCTGTCCACCAGAATGTAGGGATAGAATTATTAAACATTCCCTCTTTGCAGCACTGCTGTTGCTGATGTCTGCCTTCTGTCAGGCGAAGTCGTTGACGGAACGTTTTGTTGTCGAGCTTGAGCAGAATTCCGGTTCCCCAAACAAAAGCTTTTCTATAAAGCGTGGCTGTCATACATTGACGCAGGATCCACCAGTCATTGCCAATACCAACGGCGATGCAGGACCAGATTTGCCGCCTGATAACAAACGACACAAATATAAAAGTTACGGAATAAAAACGACCCTTATTAAGTCGATTTCGTGGCAGTGGCTTCACGCTGCTCACCTGCTGGTGGGTTACGAACTGATCCCGGTCACCAAGGACGTGCGTCTGAGTTCCACCCCTTATTTATGGCTACCTATAGAAGTGGTTGTTGTCAGTTGGCTTTTAAAAAGCTACTGGAATCCCACTTCACCGCTGTTTAACCACAGTCAACACCAGGAGGCAGCCTCTGTGCTCACACAGGACGGTCAACCGTTTGCGATCATCACTATGATGCATGGCTCTGGTGATAACCGACCACAATGTACACCACTAGAATCATCCGGCCAGAGAGTCGGGATAGCGAGCTGTCACCCTGCAGGCTCTTTCAATCATCTCCTGTATTCTGACTCTGATGGCGGTGACGGAGGGCCCCGGGAAAACTCACACACTTTGGGTTTCAATTGTTTCGTTCATCCCTGTCATGGCGTTTGTCAATTTCCGGGAGCAAGATCGGGACAAAGCTCACGCTCTCATTCGCTGAATGAACACGGCCTTACTTGCATAGGCTATTTTGGTCCCGTAAACGCAATACACCCAATGAGTCCCGCGTCTGCCAGCAACAATGGCCCTGACGGGGCAGTGAAAGATGATGTACCAACACATCGGAATGTGCCTGTCTCTGCTGATGACTTGGTTATAATCGATGGGTTACTCAGGCTAAGTAATCCCGGTCTTCCAGAAGGAAGCGGGATTTCCTGTACAGCTCCCCGTTTCTCATACCCAATCGGGATTTCACCTCTGGGTCGCCTTCCTTCCTGCAACGTGACCGTGTTCGGGGAGGATGGTCTGCAGCGACCCTGCGGGAAAGTCTTCAAGAATGTTCGATCCATGTCATCTCACAAAAGCAAATACCACACCGGACAAAAAACCTGTGACCTGATAGTGGCAGGGAAAGATGGTCAACAACAGCCATGCGGGGAAGTCTTCATGAATGCTCATACTCTTGCGAATCACAAAAGAAGCGTACATAGCGGGCAAAAAACCTGCAACGCAACACTGTTCACAGAAGATAATCAGCCGCGACCATGCGGGACCATCTTCAAGAATGCCCAATCTCTGTCGACTCACAAAAGCCAATATCATACCGGGCAAAAAACTTGTGAGGTGACCGTAATCGGGGAGAAGGGTCTGCGGCGATCCTGCGGGAAGCTCTGCAAGACGGCTAGTGCCTTGTTGGTTCACAAAAGAAACGAACACATCGGCGAAAAAATCTGTGGCATGACCGTGCTCGGAGGGGATGGCCAGCCGCATCCCTGTAGGAAAGTTTGCAAGAAACCTCAAGAGCTGGCGGATCACAAAAGAAGAGACCACAGCAGACAGCAAACCTGTGAAGAGACAGACATTGGGGAGGATGGCTTGCAGCGACCATGCAGAAAGATCTTCAAGAATACTAAATCCCTGACGGAGCACAAAAGCAGATACCACAGAGGGCCACAAACCTGTGGTGCAACAGTGGTCGGTGAAGATGATCAGCCGCGACCATGCGGGACAGTTTGCAAGCATGGTAAAGCCCTTTCGGATCACAAAATTCAAGTCCACAGCGGGCAAAAAAGCTGTAAGGTGACCATGGTCGGGAAGGATGGCCAGCCACAGCCATGCGGCAAGATCTGCAAGAATGCTCATGCCCTTGCAAATCACAAAAGCAGACAGCACCGTGAGCCAAGAACCTGTGAAATGATAACAGTTGGGGTGGATGGACAGCAGCAGTCATGCGGAAAGATCTTTAAGAATGTTCATTCCCTGTCGGATCACAAAAGAAGACATCGAAAACGCCAGCGTGTTGATGAGAATCAGGACGACGACAGAGCTCCTGAAGAAGGTAAAGTGAAAAGTGAATAAGCAACGATCAGACCGGACAGCAGCGCTCCCACGAGCTTTTCTTGATCTATTCTTCCTCTCTGTCAACCGGAATGCAGGGATAGAAATATTAAACAATCACACCTTACTGCACTGGTGTTGCTGATGTTGTTGTCTAACGTCTGTCAGACCGAACTATTGACAGGATCTTTTATTGTTGAGCTTGACCAAAATGCAGATTATCCAAATCAGAGTTTTTCTATAAAGTATGGCTGTCATACATTGCCACATTACCCGCCTGTCATTGCCGCCTCTAAAGTTTATGCAGAGTCAGATTTGTCATCTTATAACAAACGACAAAAAACGTTCAGTTATCGAATAAAAACGATTTTTGTTGAGTCGATTACGTGGCAATGGCTTTACAGTTGGCACCTGCTGGTGGTTTACGAGCTGATCCTGACCACCAGAATCACCCCTCTTGGTTCCACCTATTATTCATGGCTACCTGCAGAAGTGGTTGTCGTTGTCAGTTGGCTTTTAAAAAGCGATTGGAACCTCAATGCACCGCTGTTTAAAGCGCTTGAACTGCAGGAGTCAAGATCCATGCTGATACAGGAGGAGGATCATCCATTTGCGAGCATCCCTATGATGTATGGATCGGGAGATAACCCAACACAATACCCACCCTCAGAATCATCGGGCCAGCAAGTTACCAAAGCCACCACTGAACCTGCACGCTCTTTTACCAGTCTCCAGTATTTTGTCTCTGGCGACGATGAAGGAGACTCTCAACAAAACTCACATACTTTAGGTTTAAATTGTTTTGTCCATCCCTGTCATGGCGTTTGTAATTTCCGGATATCATTCGATAGTACAGAGTCCGTTGAATCGCAGCAGAACTCTCTGAATAGCTCGTACCCGTATTTGGCTGATGGACACCGCTTAAGTTGCGTAGATCAGAATGATCTTTCTGACGTTCAACTCCCATTCGATTATGACCCTGTATTTGATGGAAACCCTGGAGACGAAGTCGCCCATACCACCGACGTTGCCGGGTCACTCATTGATGATGTGGCATTGTTCGAAACCCTACCTTCCAAGACAGAGGATTTTGAGGTCGTTAATAAGTCACTCGATTTGCGGTATCTTCTCGAAGGAGACCAGATACTCTTTACTCATGACCATTCAGAAAGACAACCAACCACCACCGAATCATCCCAATTGGATCAGAGCCAACTTCATCTTTCTCACGAAGGAGCAATACCAGTTACACACAACACTAGACAATTCATATGTGATGTAACTGTGGTTGAGGAGAATGGTCTGCGACGACCATGCGGAAAGGCCTGCAAGAACGCTCGCGTGCTGTCGAATCACAAATGCGGATACCACCGCGGGGAACGAATCTGTGATGTGATCGTGATCGGGGAGAATGGCCAGCAGCGGCAATGCGGAAACGTCTGCAATAATGCTAATGTCCTATGGGAGCACAGAAGAAAAGTTCACAGTGGGCAACAAATCTGTAACGTTACCGTGGTCGGAGAAGATGGACAGCCAAGACCATGTCGGATGGTCTTCAAGAATGTTCCATCTTTGTCAACTCACAAAACCAAATACCACACCGGGCAAAAAAACTGTGCCGTGACCATAATCGGGGAGAATGGCCGGCAGCGAGCATGTGGTGTGGTCTGCAAGAACGCTGCAGCCCTGTCACATCATAAAAGAAGAGAGCACTCCGGACAAAAAATCTGTGATTCAACTGTGGTCGGGGAGGATGGCCAGCTGCGGCCATGCGGGAAGGTTTGTAAAAATATTCAAGATCTGTTGGGTCACAGAGGCAAAGTCCACAGATTACAACAAATCTGTGACAAGTTCGTGTTCGGGGAGGATGGCCAGCTGCGGCCATGCGGAAAGGTCTGCAAGAATGCTCCTGCCCTGTCGCTTCACAAAAGACGAGATCACACCGGGCAAAAAGCCTGTGACGTGATAGTGTTCGAGGGGGATGGCCTGTCGCGGCAATGCGGAAAGATCTGCAAGAGTAAAGAAGAGCTGCATTATCACAGAAGAAAACATCGGAAACGCAAGCCTGTTGATTTGGCACAGGACAATGATATCAGTCCTTGATCTGGCACCCGCCGTTCACGAGTTTTTCTTGATCTATCCTTCCTCTCTGTTAACCAGAATGCAAGGATAGAATCATTAAGCACTCTCTTTTTGCAGCACCGTTGTTGCTGATATTGTTGTTATCTGTCGCATGTCACGCGGAACCGTTGACAGAATGTTTTGTTGTCGCGTTTGAACAGAATACAGGCTCTCCAAACAAAAACTTTTCTATAAAGCCTGTCCGGCACACGTTGACACACAGCCCGTCAGTGATTGCCAAAACAAACAGCTATGCAGAACCCGATTTACCATCTGATAACAAGCGACATAGACCTGGCAGTTACGAAATGAAAACGCCCCTTGTTGAGTCGATTTTCTGGCAATCGCTTTACGTTTCCAATCTGCTGATGGGTTACGAACTGACCATGACCACCAAAGACGTCTCTCTTGGTTCGACCCCTTATTCATGGCTACCTGTAGAAGTGATTGTCGTTGTCAGTTGGCTTTTTAAAAGCTATTGGAACCCCCAATTATCCCTGTTTAACCCGATTGAACTACAGGAGGCAAACTCTGTACTGAGAGAGGGGGATGAGCCGTCTGCGACGATCAGTATGATGTATGGCTCTGGTGATAACCAAACACAATACCTGCCATCAGAATCAGCTGGCCACCGAGTCCCGGCAGCTAGCAGCCAACCTACAGGCTCTTTCGTTCGGCTCCAGTATTCTGACTCTGGCCGCAGTAACAGAGACCCTCATCAATATTTGCATAGTTTAGGTTTAAATTGTTTCGTCCATCCCTGCTGCGGTGTTTGTCAATTCCGGCCATCGGGAGCAACCCCCGAACAAATCTCATGTCCTTATTCAGAGAATATAAACATGCATAGTCGTATACAACATTTTGATTCTGGAAACGTAACGCAACCAATGAATTCAGGGGCCACCTATATTAATAAGCCTAACAGATCAGTCAATGACGATGTCCCAATGCCCGGGAATGTGCGTGTCTCTGTAAATGACCAGATTATAATTGATGTGTTACTTAGTTTGGGTGGTCGTAGTCTTCCAGAAGAAAACAGGACTTCCTGTACGCTTGCCCAATTTTCACGCCCGGTGGTGCCATCATCTTCGGGTTGTCTCCATTCCGGAGGGGTTACTCATTGCCAGCAAGCCCTTTCTAATCGTAAAAGAAGAGACTGCACCGTGCAGCTAACCTGTGACGTGATAGTGGCTGGAGAAGATGGCCAGCAACTACCGTGCGGGAAGGTCTGCAAGGGTCTTAGAACCCTGGAAAATCACAAAAGAAGAGCCCACACGGAGCAAAAAACATGTGACTTGAAAGTGGGCCGTAAGGATGGCCAGTCGAAGCCATGCGGAAAAACCTTCAAAAATGCGTTATCTCTGTCGGTTCATAAAAGCAGATCTCACAGTGGGCAACAAATCTGTGAGGTTAATGTGATCGGGGCGGATGGCCAGCGGCAGCCATGCGGAAAATCCTGCAAGAATACTCATGCTCTGTCCGAACATAAAAGAAGAAACCACGGCAGACATCAAACCTGTGAGGTAGCCGTGGTCGGAGATGATGGCCAGCAACGGCCGTGTGGGAAGGTCTGCGAGAATGCTAATAACCTTTCGATTCACAAAAGGAAACACCACACTGGGCAACAAACCTGTGACATATCCGTTGTCGGGGAGGACGGCCAACAGCGGTCATGTGGAACCGTCTGCAGTAATGTTCAGGAACTGTCATATCACAAAAGCAGGTACCACAGCGGACAACAAATCTGTGATATGAGTATGACCGGGGAGGATGGTGAGCTGCAGCCATGCGGGTCGGTCTGCAAGAATGCTCCCTCTATGGCAGTTCACAAAAGCAGATACCACAGCGGAAACAAAACCTGTGATGTGACCGTGGTCGGGGAGGGAGGGCAGCAGCGACCGTGCGGGTGGGTCTGTAAGAATGCTGGAGACCTGTCATCTCACAAAAAAAAAGTCCACACCGGCCAACAAACCTGTGAAATAAGCGTGCCCGGGGAGGATGACCAGTCGCGGCCATGCGGGATGGTCTACAAAAATGCTCTGTCTCTGGCAGTTCACAAAAGCAAAGTCCACACCGGACAAAAAACCTGTGATGTGGCCGTGGTCGGGGAGAATGGCCAACAGCAACCCTGCGGGACGGTCTGCAAGAATGCTCAATCCCTGTCGTCACATAAAAGAAAAGAGCATACCGGGCAACGAAGCTGTGATGTAAAATTCGTCGGGGAGTGTGGCCAGGAACGAGCATACGCCAAGGTCTGCAAGAGTGCCAGTGCCCTGTCGGATCACAAAAGAAGACATCGGAAACGCAAGTTTGAAGACCTGAAGAAGGATGATGACCTTAACCCTTGAGCTGACACCTTCTCCTACAGAGCCTTGTTACTTTATCTTTTTTACTGTGAGAAATTTTTCATCACCAGGGGTGACAAAAAATTGTTTCAGTCACTCATGGTTGATTTATGAGTGGGGTGGTCGTCTTGATTCATATCAACAAGCTTGCGCTTTCGATGTATTCTTTTGTGATCCGCCAGGGCTTGAGCACTCTTGCAGACCTTCCCGCACGACTGTGGCTGTCCATCCTCTCCGACCACCTTTGCCTGACAGGTTTTTTCTCCGGTGTGGTATTTTCTTCTGTGATCCGACAGGGCTTTAGCATTGTTGAAGACCTTTCCACATGGCCGCTGCTGGCTATCTTCCCCGTCCGCGCTCACCTTACAGGTTTGTTGCCCGCTGTGGACTTTGATTTTGTGATCCGACAGGACTTTTGCATTCTTGCAGACGGTCCCACATGGTCGCGGCTCGCCGGCTTCCCCTACCACTGTCACACCACAGATTTGTGGCCCCCTGTGGTATTTGCTTTTGTGCTCCGACAGGGATTTACTATTCTTGAAGACCTTTCCGCATGGCCGCTGCAAGCCATCATCCCCGACCCTTGTCTCTTCACACGTTTGTTGTTCGCTGTGGTCCCTTCTTTTATGGTCCAACAGATCTTGCAGACTCTTCCGGGCCTTCCCACAGGGTTGCGGCTGACCATCCTCACCGATCACTATCACGTCACAGATTCTTTGCCCGCTGTGGTATCCACTCTTATGAGACGACAGGGCTTTGGCATTCCTGCTGACCTTCCCGCATGGCCGCTGCCGACCATCCTCTCCAACCACGGTCACGTCACAGGTTTGTTGCCCTGAATGTTCTCTGCCTCTGTGATCCGATAAGCTTTTAGCACCCTTGAAAATCATCCCGCATGGCTGCGGCTGTCCGTCCTTCCCAACCACTATCAGGTCACAGATCCTATGCCCGCTGTGGTACCCACTTTTGAGATATGACAGAGTTGTGACATTCATGCAGACCTTTCCACATGGCCGTTGTTGGAGATCCTCCCCGACCACTGCAATATCACAGACTTGCCTCCCTGTCCGCACTTGTTGTTTTCGATTAGACGGAGTTTGTTGGCAATGGGTAGCCCCTCCGGAAGGAAGACAACCCGGGGATTTTCGAAGACTGAGTAAACCATCCACTATAATCTCGTCATCAACGTTTAAGGGAACATTCCCGGGTATTTGCACATTATCATTGAGTATCTCGTCAGGGTCACTGATAGAGACTGCTTCTGCACTCACTGGTTGTCTGGCATTTCCAGGACCAAAATGGTTTGTGCAACCAAGACAGTGTTCATTCACCGAATGAGGGCACGCGCTTTGTCCGGGTGTTGCTCCCGATGGCTGGAATTGACAAACGCCATGACATGGATAAGCGAAACAATTTAAACCTAAAGTGTGTGAGAACTCTTGAGGGCCTCCTTTACCATCGCCTAAGTCAGAATACATAAGACGAATGAAAAAACCTCTAGGGTAAATGGTGGCTTCCCGGACTTGCTGACCGGATGGTTCTGATGGTGGATCTTGTGGTGGATTACCACCAGAGCCATACATCAGAGTGATGGTCGCAAACGGATAATCCCTCCGTGTCAAAATAGTAGTTGCCCCCTGTTGCTCAATCGGATTAAACAGGGGTGATTCGGGGTTCCAATAGTTTTTAAAAAGCCAACCGAAAATGACGACCACTTCTACAGGCAGCCATGAATAAGGTGCGCAGCATAGAGGGGCGTCTTTGCTGGTCAGGATCAATTCGTGACCCACCAGCAGGTGAGTGGCGTAAAGCCATTGCCACGAAATCGACTTAATAGGGGTCGTTTTTATTCCGTAACGGCTAGATCTGTGTCGTTTGTCATCCATTGACAAACCTGGTCCCGCGTCGCCGTTGGTTTTGGCAATGACTGACGGACACTTAGACGATCTATGACAGCCACGCTTTATAGAAAAGCTTTTTTTTGGAGAATCTGGATTTGATTCAAGCTTAACAAAAAAATGTTCTGTCAATGCTTCGACCTGACAGACGACAGACAACAACAATATCGGCAACAGCAAGGCTGCAAAGAAGGAGTGTTTAATAATTCTATCCTTGCATTCTGGTGGACAGAGAGGAAGGATAGATCAAGAAAAGCTGGAGAAAGGACTGCTGTCAGATCTGACCGTTACTTATTCACTTTACCCTTTTCGCCTCAACTTCTTTAGAAGTGAAGGCATCATTCTGGTTCACATGAACAGGCTTGCGTTTTCGATGTTGTTTTTTGTGATCCGACAGGGCGCGGGCATTCCTAAAGACCCTCCCGCATGGCCGCTGCTGACCATCCTCCCCGATTACGGCGATGCTACAGGTTTTTTGCCCGGTATGGTATTCGCTCTTGTGAGTCGACAGGGCTTTGGGATTCTTGCAGACCGTCCCGCATGGCCTTAACTGGCCATCCCTCACGATTACAATCACGTCACAGGTTTTTTGCCCTTTGTGGAGCCTTACTTTATGATCCGACAGGACTTTACGATTCTTGCAAATATGTCCGCAGGGCCGCGGTTGGCCATCCTCCCCGAGCACGTTCACGTCGCAGGTTTTTTGCCTACTGTGCTCTCTGATTTTGTGATTCGTCAGAACATGAGCATTCCTGCAAACCACCCCGCATGGCCACGACTGACCATCCTCCCCAACCACTGTCTCGTCACAGATTTTTTGGCTGCTGTGCTCTTTTCTTTTATGTTCCGAGAGGTCATGAATATGCTTGCAGACCACTCCACATGGCCGCGGCCGGCCATCCTCTCCGATCACAGTTACTCCACAAGTTCGTTGCCCGCTGTGCTCTCTTCTTTTGTGCCCCGACAGGGCATAAGCACTTTTGCAGACCTTTCCGCATGGTTCCGGTCGGCCAGCTTTTCTTACCACTGGTACGCTACAGCTTCGTTGCCGGCTGCGTTCTCTTCTTTTGCGCTCTGACAGGACATGAGCATTCTTGCAGACCTTCCCACATGGCGGCTGCTGAACCTCGTTCTCAACCAGTCTCACGTCACAGGTTGGAGGACAAACCGAGGCTGAAGCCCCCATTGAGTCTGTGAAATGGGGAGTCGTACAGGAAATCCCATTTTTTTCCGGAAGACTGCGATCACTTAGACAGAGTAATCCATCAATTATAACCTGATCATCAGCAGAAACAGGCTTATTCACGGACACGGGCACATCGTCTTTAGCTGGGCCGTTAGGGTCATTGGTATAGGTGGAGCCTGCGCTCATCGAGTATATAGCGTTTCCAGGACCAAAATGACGTTTGCAAACAAGGCAGCGTTCATTCAACGAATGATAACATGAGCTTTCTGGCGACGTTGCAACTGATGGCCCGAATTGACAAAAGCCGTGACAGGGATGGACAAAACAATGCAAACCTAAAGTGTGTGAGTACTGTTGAGGGTCTCCGTTACCGTCGCCAAAGTCAGAATACAGGAGACTGGTGAAAAAGCCTATAGGCTGGATATTAGCTTCCGGGACTTGCTGGCCAGATGACTCTGATGGCGGGTATTGTGGTGTTTTATCGCCAGAGCCATGCATCATTGCCATGGTCTCAAACGGGCAATCCCCCAGTGTCAGCGCAGAGATCAACTCCTGTTGCTCAATCGGATTTAACAGGGGTAAATCAGGGTTCCGGCAGTTTTTTAAAAGCCAACTGACAATCAGAGCCATTTCTATTGGCAGCCATGAACAAGAGCTGGAGTTTAGAGGAGAGTCTCTGCTGGTCAGGATCGGTTCATAACCAACCAACAGGTTTGTGGCGTGAAGCGATTGCAACGAAATTGACTCAAAAAGGGCTGTTTTTATCCCGCAACTGCATGGTCCTTCGACAATGAAATGACCTGTCAAAGGTTCGGCCCGACAGACGACAGATAATAGCAACATCAGCAATAGCATTGCTGCAAAGGGTGAGTTTTGAATAATTCTGTCCCTGCATTCTGATATACAGAAAGGAAGGATAGATCAAGAAAACCTCGTGAAAGGGCTTCTGTCAGTTCTGACTGTTACTTATTCACTTTGCCCTCATCAGGACTGAGGCCTTCGTCCTGATTCACATCAACAGGCTTGCGTTTACGTTGTCTTCTTTTGTACTCCGACAGGTCATGAGCATTCCTGAAGGCCTTTCCGAATGACCTCGGCTGGCCATCCTCCCCGACCACGATCATTTCGTAGGTTTTTTGTTCGCTGTGAGCCCTGCTTTTGTGAATTGACAGAGATAGCACATTCCTGCAAACCCTTCCGCATGGCCTCGGCTGGCCGTCCTCCCCGACCACGGCCACGTCGCAGGTTTTTTGCCCGCTATGAGCTCTGCTTTTGTGATCGGACAAAGATGACACACTCTTGCAGACCTTTCCGCATTGCTTCGGCTGGCCATCCCCCCCGACCACGGTCACGTCGCAGGTTTTTCGCCCGCTGTGATCTCTGTATTTGTGAACTGACAAAGATGACGCATTCTTGCATACCTTTCCGCACGCCCTCGGCTGGCCATCTTCCCCGACCACAAGCACTTTGCAGGTTTTTTGCCCGCTGTGATTTCTGCTTTTGTGAACCGACAAGGATGACGCATTCTTGAGAACCTTTCCGCATGGCCGCAGCTGGCCATCTTCCCCGACCTCGGTCACATCACAGGTTTGTTGACCGCTATGGTCCCTTCTTTTATGATCCGACAGGGCTTTAGCATTCTTGAAGACCCGCTCGCATGGCCCTTGTTGGCCATCCTCACCAACCACTTTTTCGACACAGGTTTGTTGCCCCGAGTGGGCTCTTATTTTGTGATTCGACAAGGCCACAGCATTGTTGCAGACCTTCCCGCATGGCCGCTGTTGGCCATCCTCTGAGACCACTGTTATGTCACATTTTTTTTGCCCGCTGTGATCCCTGCTTTTATGAACTGATAGCAATTTCGCATTCTTGAGGATCTTTCCGCATGGCCGCATCTGGCCGTCTTCCCTGACCACGGTCACGTCACAGGTTTTTTGCCCGGTGTGAGCTCTTATTTTGTGATCCGACAGAGCTCGAGTACCCTTGCAGACCTTACCACATGACTCTTGTCGGCCATCTTCTCCGGCCACGGTCACGTCACAGGTTCGCTGTCCGGTACGGTTTCTTCTTTTATGATTCGACACGGTTTGCTGGCAATGGGTAACCCCTCCGGAAGGAAGACAACCCGCAGGCGAAGACACCACTGGGCGTGTGAAATAGGCAAACGTACAGGAAATCCCCTTTTCTCCTCGAGGACCAGAACCACGCAGGCTGAGTAAACCGTTGATTATCATCTGGTCATCAACAGAGACAGGCACATTCCCGGGCATGGGTGCATCATCATTGGCTGAACCGTCAGGGTCTTTAGTGTAGGCCGACCCCGGACTCATTGAGTGTGTTGCGTTTCCAGAATCAAAATGGCGTATACAACCATGGCAGTGTTCATTCACCGGGTAACGGCATGAGTTTTGCGCGGGTGTTGCTCCTGATAGCCGGAATTGACAAACACCATAACAGGGGTGGACGAAACAATTTAAATCCAAAGTGTGTGTGGATTGTTCAGGATCTCCGTTACCGTCGCCAGAGTCGGAATACAAGAGACCAGTGAATGAGCCTCCAGACTGAGCAGTAGTTTCCTGCGGGACTCGCTGGCCGGATGATTCTGATGGCCGGTACTGCGATGGGTTATCAACAGACCCATACACCATTATGATGGTCGCATACGGTTGGTCACCCTTTATCAGCACAGATGTTGCCTCCCGTTGTTCATCTGCATTTTGTCGAAGTTCGATAACAAAACGTTCTGTCAATGGTTCGGCCCGACAGACGACAGATAACGACACTAGCAACAGCATTTCTGCAAAGAGTGAGTGTCGAAGAATTCTATCCTTGCGTTCTGGCATAGAAAGGAAGGATAGATCACCTTATGAGAGGATGGGTGTCAGATCCGGGACCGAGGTCATCGTTCTGAGCCGAATCAACAAGCTTGCGTTTTAAGTGTTTTCTCTTGTGCTTTGTCAGGGATCTGGAATTCTTACAGACCAGGCCACATAGCCGCTGTTGGCCATCCTCTCCGACCACGCTTACGTCACAGGTTTTTCGCTCGCCGTGGGCGCTTCTTTTGTGATCCGACAGTGCCTGAGCGTGCCTGCAGACTCTCCCACATAACCGTGGCTTGCCATCCTCCTCAACCACGGTCACGTCACAGATTTTTTGTCCGGTGTGGACTTTGCTTTTGTGACACGACAGAGCCTGAACATTCTTGCAGACAGCACCGCATGGCCGTAACTGGTCATCCTCTCCGACCACTTTTATGTCACAGTTTTTTGGCCCGCTGTGCTCTCTTCTTTTGTGATTCGTCAGTCTTCGAGCATTCTCACAGAGCTTTCCACATGGCCGGGGTTGGCCATCCCCCCCTACCCATGTTTCGTCACAGATTTTTTTTCCGGTGTGGTATCTGCTTTTGTGAACCGATAGGTCTCTGGCATTCTTGCAGACCTTCCCGCATGCCCATTGCTGGCCACCCTCTCCCATCACGATCACGTCACAGGTTTGTTGCCCGCTGTGGGCTACTCTTTTGTGATCCACGAGAATTTTGGCACATTCGCAAACTACCCCGCATGGCTGCTGCTGGCCATCCTCCCCGACCACGATCACGTCACAGGTTTTTGGCCCGCTATGATCTTTGCTTTTGTGAACTGACAGAACTAGCGCATTCTTGCAGACTTTTGCGCATGGCCGCGGCTGTTCGTCCTCATCGATCACGGTCACGTCACAGCTTTTGTGCCCGCTGTGAAGCCTTCTTTTATGATACGCCAGAGCTTTAGTATTTTTGCAAACTTCCCCGCATGGCTTCAGCTGGCCATCCTCATCGACCAGGGCCAGGTCGCAGATCCTCTGCCCGGTGTGGTCTTTTCTTTTGTGATTCAACAGGGCCTGTTGGCAATGGGCTCCCCCTCCGGAAGCAAGACAACCTGAAGGTAAAGTCTTCATTGAGTGTGTAAAACGGGTAAACGCAAAGGAAATCCTGTTTTCTTCTGGAAGACCCTGACTACTTAGACTGAGTAGCCCACTGATGATAATCAGGTCGTCAGGGGTGACAGGCAAATTCCCGGGCAATGGCACATCACTACAGGTACGTCTGGTGGGGCCAGTGTTGTAGGCGAGCCCTGCACTTTGTCCGGGTGTTGCTTCTGATGACCGGAATTGACAAACCCCATAACAGGGATGGGCGAAACAATTTAAACCTAAAGTGTGTGAGTTTTGATGAGGGTTTCTGTTATTGTCACCAGACTCAGAATACAGAAGACGGGTGAAAAAACCTACAGGGGCGCTGGCGACTGCCGGAACTTGCTGGCCTGATGATTCTGATGGAGGGTATTGTTGCGAGTTATCTCCGGAGCCAGGCACCATAGAGATGATCGCAAACGAATGACCCTGACTCGACTGTTGTTCAATCGGGCTAAATAGCGGTGAACCAAGATCCCAATAACTTTTTAAAAACCAACCAACAGCGAAAATCGCTTCTAAAGGCAGGCATGAACGAGAGGTAAAGCTAATAGAGGCATCTTTGGTGGTTAGGATCAGTTCACAAACAACCAGCAGGGGAGTGGTGTATAGCCAGTGCCATAGAATCGATTCAATGATGATCGTTTTTAGTTCGTAACCGACTGGTCTGTGTCGTTTGTCATTAAGCAGAAAATCTTTTCCTGTGCAGGCGTTTCTGTCAACAATGAATGACAAAGTACACGACAATGCACGCAGTACACACTTTATAGAGAAGCCCAGGTTTGGAAAAACTGCTTTCTGTTTATGCTCGACAATACAGCCTTCTTTCAATGGTTCAGCCATAGAGATGACAGACAGCGACAATAGCAGCAACAGCAGTGCTGCAGAGTATGAGTGTTTAATAATTCGATTCTTGCGTACTAATTTAAAGAGAAGAAGGATAGATCACCTCATGAAAGGAGGGTTGTCGGATCAAAGACTGAGGTCATTGTTCTGGTGCACATCAACAGGTTTGCGTTTTTGATGTTGTCTTTTATGGTTGGATAGGGCTTTAGCATTTTTACAGACCCTCCCGCATGGTCGCTGCTGACCATCCTCCCCGACCACGGCCTCGTCACAGGCTTGTTGCCCGGTGTGATACCACATTTTGTGATTTGACAGGGCCTGATCATTCTTGAAGATCTTCCCGCATGGTCGCTGCTGACCACCCTCCCCGACCACTGCCTTGACACAGATTCGTTGCTTGCCATGGGATTTTCTACGGTGATAACACAAGGTTATGGCATTGCTAAAGACCTTTCCGCATGGCCGTTGTTGACCATCTTCCCCGACCTTAACCACTTGACAGGTTTGTGGTCCGGTGTGGTCTCTTCTTTTGTGATCTGCCAGAACTTGAGTATTCCTGCAAACCTTTCCGCATAACTGCTGCAGGCCATCGTCCCCCACTACTGTCTCGCCACAGATTTTTTGCTCACAGTGGTACTTGCTCTTGTGAACCGACAGAGCCAGAGCATTCTTGCAGATTTTTCCACATGATCGCTGGCCATCCTTCCCGATCACGGTCACGTCACAAGTTTGTGGTCCACTGTGTTTTCTTCTTTTGTGATCCGACAGGGTCAGAGCATTCTTATAAACTGTTCCACATGGCCGCTGGTGTCCGCCTTCAACTACCATCACGTCACAAATTTGTTGGCTGCTGTGGTCTGCTCTTTTTTTATTTTTATTCGAGAGAGCTTTAGCATTCTTGGAGATCTTCCTGCGTGGTTGCGTCTGGCGATCCTCCCCGACCACTTTCTCGTCATAGGTTGGCTGCTCGCTGTGGATATTTGCTTGGTCATCCAACAGTTCTTGTTGGCATTTTTTAGCTCCGAATATAATATTCTCGGGTACTGGCAGAGCTTGTAATGTATCTTTCCGGGAAAGATGCGTTTGACTCTGATCCAACAGACTAAGTGACTCAGTAATGAACTCAAAATCATTAACAGTGGAAAGCAAACCCCTGAGCATTAGTTCATCATCATTGAGTAAGCCGATAGCATCAGTTGTATAATCGATTAAGTCTGAGGCCACTCCGTTTCCATCAGAAGTATCAATTAGTATTCCGAAAATTGATTCTTCTTCGGAATGTTTAGCCTCTACAGTATCAGAAGTACCTAAGCAACCAGGACACTGTCTATTCGCCAAATGCGGGCATGAGTTTTGTTCGGGTGTTGCTCCCAATTGAGCAACGGATACTTCTGCCCTCGCCTCTGGAGTGTGGATCGTTGCATAGGGCTCTGCCAAGTGGAACTCAGCGGCACTTCTGCTATCAAATAATGGTCCGAACTGACAAACGCCACGACAAGGATGGACGAAACAATTCAGACCCAAAGTATGCAGGTGTTGTTGAGGGCCTCCATCACCGCCACCATGGCCGTAGTCAGTATTCTGAAGACTAGTGAAAGAGCCTCTGTAGTGGCTCATTGTCTCTGGGGCTTGCAGACCGGATGGTTCTGAAGGCGGGTATTGTTTTTGGCCATGTCCGGAGCCATGCATCATGGTGATGATCGCAGACGTTTGGTCTTGAGTCAACTGTACTTCCACCGGGTTAAACAGCGGTGAATCAGGGTTCCAATAACATTTTAAAAGCCAACCGACAGTGACAACCAATTCTGCAAGTAGCCATGAATAAGGGGTAGAGTCAGGCGATGAAGTTGACCCCAGATGGCCCTCTTTTTCGGAAATTTCTGACAGGTTGTCTGTTAATGTATGCCGGTTGAGCTTGGTAGAAAAATACCGGTTTGGAGAAACTGTATTATAGTCAAAGTCAACAACAAAACGGCTACCAAACAGTTGAGCCTGACAAACGACAGATAACGACTGTAGCAGAAAGAGCGATACCGCAAAGTATGAACGTTTAATAATTCTATCCTTGCATTCTAATATACAGAGAGAAAGGATAGATCATCTCATGAAAGGATGGGTCTCAGATCGGGGACTGAGGTCACTGTTCTGTTCCTGATCAACAGCCCTGCGTTTTCGATGCCTTCCTTTATGGTTCGACAAGGCTTTGGCGTTCTGGCAGACTACCCCGCATCGGTACTTGAGCCCATCCGTCCCAACCAATGTTACGTCGCAGGTTTTTTTCCCACTGTGGTATCTGCTTTTGTGATCCCGCAGAGCTTGAGCATTCCTGCAGACCTTTGCGCATCGCCGCTGTTGTCGATCCTTATCAACCACGACCAGGTCACACATTTTTTGCCCTGAGTGGTAGTTGCTTTTGTGAGATGACAGCGCTTGTAGATTCTTGCAGACCTTTCCGCATGGCCATAGCTGACCATCTTCTCCGACCATGTTCACGACGCAGGTCTGTTGCCCGCTGTGGACACTTCTTTTGTGTTCCACCAGATTGCGAGAATTTTCGCAGGCCATTCCGCATGGCCGTTGCTGACCATCCTCTCCCACTACTGTCATTTCACAGGTTTTGTGCCCGGTATGGTATCTGCTTTTGTGAGATGACAAAGATGGAGCATTCTTGAAGACCGTCCCGCATGGCCTCTGTTGGCCATCCTCGCCGACCACAGTCAGGTCACAGGTTTTTTGACTGCTGTGCTCTCTTTTTTTGTGATCCGACAGGGCATGGGAATTCATATAGATCCTGCTGCAGGGCCGCTGCTGACCATCTTCCCCGATCACAGTCACGGTACAGGTTTGTAGTCCGGTATGTGCTTTTCTTTTGTGCTCCCATAGGCCTTGTGCATGCTTGAATATCTTCCCACAGAGCCGCTGCTGGTGATCTTCTCCGACCACGGCCACGTCACAGATTTTTCCCCCACTATGGTATTTACTTTTATGAGTCGACAGGGAAGCAGCATTCTTATAAACGCTCCTGCATGTTCGCTGCTGACATTCCTTCGCCACCACTGTCAGGTTGCAGTTCGCCCGCTTGGCAGGATTCATTGTATCGGCTACAGCAGCACCTTTTGAGCCTGAGGCGTCCCCGTCTGAGACGACTCCGTCCACAGGGTTGCGACGACAGCAATATCTATCAGCCATGGAGGGGCATGAGCTTTTTTCGGATGTTACCTTTGTACATCCTGTCGAACTTTCTACGGAATTCAGCGCTCCGCTATCGGATGAGTCGAATGATGGTCGCAATTCACAAACGCCACGACAAGGATGGACGAAACAATTGAAACCCAGAGTATGTGAGTGTTGTTCAGGGCCTTCGTTACCGTCACCAGAGACCGAATGCAGAAGGCCTGTGAAATAGCCTGCAAGGTGAGTGGTTGTTTTTGGGGCTTGCCGGTTAGATGATTCTGATGGTGGATATTGTGGCTGGCCATGTCCGGAGTCAAACATCGCAGTGGTGGCCGCAAAAGGGTAATGCTGACCCGCCTGTTGTTCAATCAGACTATGCGACGGTGAATTAGGATTCCTATAGTTTTTAAAAAGCCAACCGACGATGACAACCACTTCTATGGGTAGCCACGAATAAGGGATGGCGCTTATAGAGGCATCTTTGGTGGACAGGATCAGTTCGTAAGCAACCAGTAAATGGGTGAAGTAAAGCCATTGCCACGAAATCGTTTCAATGATGGTCGTTTTTATTCCATAACTATCAGCTCTATGTCGTTTTTCTTCAGGCAGCAAAGTTAATCGTGCGTAGCCGTCTGTATCGGTAATGCCTGGCAGGTCGCCCGGCAATGTATGCAAGTCAGGTTTTGTAGAAAACCTCTGGTTTGGAAAAACTACATTCTGCTCAAGCTCGACAATAAAGGGTCGTGTCAGCGATTCGGCCTGACAGGTGACAGACAGGAATAAAAGAAGCAACAGTGGTGCCGCAGAGAGTGAATGTTTAATAATTCTATCCTTGCATTCTAATTTACAAAGAGGAAGGATAGATCACCTCATAAAAGGACGGGTGTCAGTTATTCATTCACTTTACCTCCTTTAGAACTGAGGCCATTATCCTGGTTCAGATCAAAAGGCTTGCGCTTTCGATGCATTCTTGTGTGCTCGGACAGGGCTTCCGCACTCTTGCAGACTTTCCCACATGGGTGTTGATGCCCATCCAGCCCGACCAATGTCATGTCGCAGTTTTTTTGCCCGATGTGGCTTCTTCTTTTGTGATCTGAAAGGGCTTGAGCATTCTTGCAAACCTTTCCGCATCGCTGCTGCTGGCCATCCTTATCAACCACGGTCAAGCCACACTTTTTTTCCCCTGAGTGGAAGTTGCTTTTGTGAGATGACAGAGCTAAAGCATTCTTGCAGGCCTTTCCACATGGTTGCCCATTGCCATTCCCCCCGACTACGGTAACGTCACAGATTTGTTTTCCGGTGTGGATTCTGCCTTTGTGATTCGACAGGGCCTGAGCAGTTTTGCAGACCATTCCACATTGCCGCTTCTTGCCATCCCCGCCGATCACGGTCACCTCACAGGTTTTTTCCCCGGTGTGGACTCTGCTTTTGTGAGATGACAAAGCTTGGGAACTTCTGCAGAGCTTCCCGCACGGCCTTGGCTGGCTATCCTCCCCTACTACAGTTACGTCACAGGTTTGTTGCCTGGTGTGCTCTCTTGTTTTGTGATCCGACAGAGCTTTGGCACTGATGTAGATCTTCCTGCATGGCCGCTGCTGACCGTCTTCCCCAATCACGGTCACGGCGCAGATTTGTGGTCCGGTGTGTGCTTTTCTTCTGTGATCCGACAAGCCTTGAGCATGCTTGCAGACCTTTCCGCAAGGCCTCTTCTGACCATCTTCCCCAACCACAGCCACGTCACAAATTTTTTCCCCGCTGTGGTATTTACGTTTATGAGACGACTGGGCATTAGCATACCTAAAGACTGTCGCGCATGTTCGCTGCTGACTCTCCTTCCGTACCAAAGTCAGGCAGCAGGTTGCAAGCTTTACAGAGTCAATTGTATCGGTTGCACCAGCACCTATTAAGTCTGAGGCGACCCCGTCTATGGCGATTCCGCCTTCAGAGTTGCAATGGTAGCCATGTCTTTTGGCCAAACGGGAGCATGAGCTTTGTTCGGGTATTACTTCTTTGTGTCCTGTCGAACTTTCCACGGAATTCAGCACTCCGCTATCGGATAAGTTGGATGATGGTCGCAACTCACAAACGCCATGACAGGGATGGACAAAACAATTTAAACCCAGATTATGTGATTGTTGTTCAGGGCCTCCATTACCGTCGCCAGAGTCCGAATACAGAAGACCCGTGAAATAGCCTCTAAGGTGATTGTTGGTCTTTATGGCTTGCTGGTCAGATGATTCTGACCGCTGGCCCTGTTGTTGGTCATGTCCAGCGCCAGGCATCATAGTGGTGATTGCAAACGGGTGCCCCCCATGAGCCAAAATAGATGCTGTCTCTTGTTCAATCGGGTGAAACAGCGTTGAATCTGGGCTCCAATAGCTTTTTATAAGCCAAACGACAGTAATGACCACCTCTACCGGTAGCCGTGAATAAGGCTTGGAACGTAGAGCTGCGCCTTTGGTGGTCAGGATCAGTTTGTAACCAACCAGCAGGTGAGTGGCGTAATGCCATTGCCAGAATATCGACTCAATAAAGCTCGTTTTTATCCCGTAACTGTTAGCTCTATGTCGTTTGTTATCAAACAGCACGTCTGATCCTGAATACCCGTTTGTATTAGCAATGATTAACGGGCTGTGCGTCAATTTATGCTGGTCACACGCTATAAAAAAGTTCTGGTTTGGAAAACCTGCATCCTGCTGAAGCTCGACAATAAAGCGCTTTGTCAACGGTTTGGCCTGACAAACAACAGGCAACGACAGTAGCGGCAACATCAGTGCCATAAGGAGTGAGTGTTTAATAATTCTATCCTTGCTTTTCGGTTTACAGAAGGGAAGGATAGAACACCTGATAAAAGAGATTTCTACAACAGCATCCGAGCAGTTAAGATATTTTACTCAGCGATACAGACAGAGGTGACATGAAAATTTTTCTGGTCGGCGGTGCCGTCCGAGAC
>NZ_JAHHPS010000294.1:0-1178 GCF_024606275.1 Endozoicomonas sp. SESOKO4
TACGTTTGTGATCCCAGTCACCAGAACAGCGACTGTTGTAAGCTATATTGAGTACAATCATGTAGTATTACTCCACAGAGGTAACTGGTTCAAAGAAGATCGCATACTCTCTGATTTTGTCAGATGGAAGAATAATTTCCTGCAAAGTGGTTAACCCGGGGTCGGCCTCTCCTAAGCTCTTAATGGCCATTGCCCGGCAGCTGTCATTTAGCAATATATCGACACTCGACATTTGCAAATAGCCTTTTCCCTGAATAATCTGTAGTTCATAAAAACGTCGAATTGTGTCAATTACTAACAAGTCAATTGCAGAATTATTCAGCAACAAACCAAACTCTGAATTTTTCAATAAATTATTTTTTCGTTTAAAGTGACCTGAAGTTACTTCTGGTGTTTCTGATACTGAGTGATTCAGCTTTTCTGATAATGTTTTAAGATAATGGTTAATGGATTGAACCAACTCTTTTACCTGACTTTTTCCCTTTTTAGAGTCAAGTGGATAGGCACTATTTCCCAGTGTGTCATCTAAAGGTATAAACTGGAGATCCTCGATAATGATGGCCGCATGGCCTTCGTAAGCTGTCTCTCCCAAGCTATGCCGGTAGAATAATGAGTTGCTGTCACGCTTTCCATCTTTATTTACTGCCCAGGTACTGGTACAAGTTTCTTCCTCAGTTTCTTCTGAATTTAATTCTTTAAGGTCTTCTACCAAAAGGGGGCTTTTTCGCCCAAAAGACTCTTGGTTTTTGCCTGCGGTATGCATGTAACCCCTGATTAAACCCACTGAGCTAGCCAGAGTATTACGGATTAAGGCTTGTAGTGTTGAGCTGCCAGAGGTTACTTTACTTTTTAAAGTTCTGGCTTTTTCACCAGCCAATACCTTGGTCTCATCTTTAAACAGGTGGTGGCGAGTACAATTTGATGATACATAAACATGCTGGCTCCCGTTCTTCTTGTTTTTTCTAAGTTTTGGGATCAGATGGTTGTCGTACTTTGAATCTGGATTCTTTCCATTCCAGTTAACAACGCCATGTCCATTGGCATTTAGTTTTAATTCAACGGTATGGATACCTGTGATTGTATTCATTATTTATCTCCTGATTTACTGGTTGAGTTGAAAATATTTTGTAGCTGCTCTTTATCCTTAAAGTTCATAAGCCCTATTGGAATAATTTGAC
>NZ_JAHHPS010000295.1:0-2808 GCF_024606275.1 Endozoicomonas sp. SESOKO4
GTTCCAGTGCCAGAGAGGCCACTGTCTCTACGAACCGGGATTGTTCGTCGTCTATTTCGTCGCAGTGAATATCGATCAGGCTGTCGTATTTTTCTGCAAGGTCAAAGACAGTATTAAGAGAGTTCAGAGCATATTCACGGGTGTATTCAAAATGGGGAATGCCTCCTACAGCGTCGCAGCCGAGTTTCATAGCTTCTTCGAGAAGCTCTGAACCTTCAGGAAAAGACGGGATTCCTTCTTGGGGAAAAGCGACCAGTTGGATGTCAATGAGATCTTTAACGTCCTCTTTCAACTCGAGCAAAGCATGAACGGCAGTGAGGTCCGGGTCGGTAGTATCGACATGACTGCGAACGTGCTGAACGCCCTGGCCTACATACCAGGACAGTGCTTTTTTTGCTCGTTGCCTGACGTCGTCGTGTGTCAGTATTTTTTTGCGCTGAGACCAGTTCTGAATCCCCTCAAACAGGGTGCCGCTACGATTCCAGACCGGTTCACCTGCCGTCAGGCAGGTATCCAGATGGACATGAGGATCAATGAAGGGGGGCAATGCCAGCTTACCACCGGCATCAAAACTATCGGTGTCAGGCTGGCGTTGTGTGCCAGTGACAGTGATGCTGAGAATTTTACCCTGATCAAAAAGGATATCAAACAGACCTTCCTGTTGATGCAGGCGCACATTTTCAAGACGCATGATTTACCTCAGTCTGCTTTTACTGGAAGAGGGTGTTTTTCTAGAATAAAACAGGACAGTCAGAGGCTACAAGTACACCGTACAGTAAAGCAATACCTGCCAGGTACCTCTGCAAGAACAAACCCCTGTATAAACATGACTTCAGAGTTATCGGCCACCTATTCCCCCTTTCATATCAAGCTTTGTCTCGAAATTGTTCCCTACAGAGAGGTAATACTTTGATCTAATTGTGAGATGTGAACCCAATCCCTATGGTTAATGTATTGAAGCAAAGTCTTATGATAAGGATGTTAATATGATCTTAGAAAAACTTTGCGGTCAAAACTGGCCTGCCCATTTAAGAACAAGCTCAGATTGCTCGGTCAATACTGCTACCCAGGATGACTCAGGAAGGTTTCGAGCCCGAAAGGTAAGTAGCTGTCAAGTTGAAGAGAATTTAATATCAAAGAGTGTATCTGACATAACATTCCGATCCGCCGCCAGAGGCTTGGTTAATATTTCTAAAAGCATGGCTGCTGCCGCTAATTCTTGTGGAAGATTACCTGACCGAAAGGTAAAAGCAGTGGCAATAAGTGCTGAATTCGCTATCAAGCTGACAATGAAGTTAGTAGTTCAGCCAAAAGCTACTTATTATTTAAAAATGGCCGCAAAAGCATGATATAAAGGGCATCCATCCGGTCATCGGTTGAGATTCAGGTCATTCCTCAAGGGAAAGGTAGAGACACAGAGGCATATCCTGCTGATTCACGTTAAACATTATTGCGAGTAAGAGAAAAGTATCAGTGTGCTATAGACCTCAGGTCTGAGAGGGTTCATTCTATTGCCCAACGCAAGCAACTCACAGGACACAAGAGCAATGACAAAAAGAGTAGCTCTGGTCTTAGGCAGTGGTGGAGCCCGGGGTTATGCCCATGTCGGGGTAATTCGTGAGCTGGAAGCCAGAGGGTACAAAATTACGGCAATAGCCGGTGCTTCCATGGGCGCACTGATCGGTGGTCTCTGGGCCACGGGTAAACTGAATGAGTATTGTCAATGGGCAGAAACCCTTGATTCGTTCGAGATTATCCGTTTGCTGGATATTTCTTTGGGGCGTCCAGGTGTCATAAAGGGTGATCGCCTGTTTGAACGCATGCGCGACATTATCGGCGACTGCCGAATAGAAGACTTGCCGATTCCCTATACAGCCGTAGCTACCAGTTTGACCAATCGCAAGGAAGTCTGGTTCCAGCGGGGTGATCTGGTGACAGCTATTCGTGCTTCATGTGCCATTCCTTCTTTGTTCAGTCCAGTAGAAATGCATGGTCAGGTGCTGGTAGATGGTGGCGTGCTTAATCCTTTGCCAATGGCACCTGCGGGATCAGCTCTGGCCGATATGGTGGTAGCTGTTGACCTGCTGGCTAATCCTTTTCAGAAAAATGAGGAGGTTGAAGAGGGAGAAAAGGGCAAAAAATCCATTTTTGACGGTCTTATTGACAAGCTTGTAGGTGTTAATGAGAGTAAGAAATCCCAAGATGAACTCAGTGCTTCCATGAGCCTGATGGAAATTTCCAACCAATCCATGGAAGTGATGCAGGAGTCTCTTTCCCGATACAAAATGGCGGGCTATCAGCCAGACGTCCTGGTCAACGTGCCTCGTAATATCTGTCAATTCTACGAATTTCACCGTTTTAACGAGATTGCAGCTGTGGGTAGGCAATTGGCTATTGAAGCTCTGGATCAGTGGGAATCCCGTCATCGGGCTGGGCTCGACCTTCTTGTCGAGGCAGAGCCTTCCTCTTTGTGATAAAAACTCAACACATTACTAAGGCTTAATGAACTTCAGGATGGCTTCTGATTATTTCTGGTGTCTGAGGACATAAAAAGTTGGTTGGCAGGCATTGGCGGGTGTGCTTATTGACGGTGATCTTCCCGCACCTGTTCTATATCTTTTTGCCAGCGCTGAACCGTGCGTATCGCCAGGTGAGCGCAGTACAGGCTTTCACTTTACGTGCACCCTGTGAAACAGCTCTCTGGATTAAAGCAACGGTTTCCTTGCGATCAGGGAGAGGGATCAATCGTCCCCGCGCCCTCCCCAGATCGCGTTTGCCTTTTTTGTCAGAACCAGCAGTGCTGTGTTT